>CAYZXG010000119.1:0-3401 GCA_964482365.1 uncultured Candidatus Saccharibacteria bacterium
CGCAAAACAGAATGACCGGTTTCGTAGTACGTCATGCTGAACTAGTTTCAGCATCAAAGCGATGGGATCCCTAGTTTCTAAAGAAACTACAAGTTTCGGGATGACAAATACGACATCTCGTTTTGCGCTCACTATACCTACAGTTTTACGCCTTACTCGCTGCGAAAATTTCGCAAATTACCTCATGACATTCAAAAACGAGTCCTCACAAAATTGCAAGAATATCTGGAAACTGAAAATCCCTTACTTTTTTGCACACAAGATGTCACCACCGCACAATAGCTTATTTAGATACCGTATTGGAGACTATCGAGCAATTGTATCTGCGGAAAACAAACTTCTAACTATCCATGACGTTGGACATCGTCGAGAAATTTATCAATAACAATTATAACTATTGACCGCTAGTATACGGTTTTCAAAATACAAAAATGTAATCACAAAATGTAATCATTTACTTGTGTACTTTGAGAAACGCATAATACTCATCCTTCACAACCATCAATTAACTTGATAATTCTGAAGAATGGAGAAGAAGCGGGATAACCCTACCTCCTCTCCGGATGATTGCGAACAGTCCCCTTACGGGGATTTTTGGCACATCTCCCCACTCCCTGACGGCACACGTCCAATATTGAACGCTGGGGTTTTGGCCATTCGAATCTTACCCCACCCCGCATTCCCTTAGGAATGCTTGGGCTTCCTCACCCCAGACAAGCTTCTCAAACCCGTACCCCATGGGAGTAAGCTTGAGCGCGGGAACCACCTCTCCTTTTGTGTTTATCATCAGTGTCTCAACGATAAACCCGTTCCCCTTGGCGTCTGTGACCCTGTACCCATAAGAAACCCCAGGGAAGGCCTTTTTGAGGATTTCTCTCCGCTCAGGCTCCTTGGCCCGATATGCCTCATGGGCCAGATTTTTGTCGAGAATCTCTTGGACAGTCTTAATCCGAGACTTCTCGAGGAGTTCCTTAAGGGTGGGGTACTTCCCTTGATACGGCTCTCCTATTACTGCGTGGAGAACCATACCGTCGTTGACCACCCCATGATAGTTCATGGAGAGTCGAAGAAGGAAAAAGATCCCCGCCTTCTTAATCCGGCCCATTCGGCCGGATTCTCCAGTTCCGTAGGCAATTACGCCTCCGGCAACCTGACGGATTTCGTCGATTTCGAACGTTGTCCCGTAGCGAATTTTCGGAGCCATGAAATTCTCCTTTCAAGGAATATTTTTGCTCAGTTCTTGGTAGAACCATGTGCAGAAAGTTGGCAACTTTTTGCGAGCAAACGAATAAACTATTTCCAACGATTGTTGGCGACTAGGCGCCTCCTTTGTTACTATTGCTCAGTGGTGAGCCGTTCAGTTTTACCCTTTTATGGGGCAATGAAAAAAGATCTGATAAACTTTCTTTCATCAATCCACAAACCCTCTCTTATGCCTATAGTTACACAAAAATATCAATTTGTATTAGGGTAACTATTAACAGGAGAGAAGATTTGATTACGGAAAATTAAAATAAGTAAACGATCTACTGTAATTCTTTACTAACCCGATCCTCTAAATACGTTTTGAGAAGTGACTGATACGGCACATCTTTTTTATTTGCAAGAACCTTTAAGTTTGTTAATAGCGATTCTGGCAACCTAATAGAAATTGACTGAGTCGTTGGCTTCAGCTCAGAAAAAATCGCGCGCTTTGCATTTGACCAATCAATAACCGCCGCAGAATCATGCTTCTGCCAATAGGCTCGTTCTTCTTGTTCCGAAGCGAATTGTGGAATACTATTTTTCTTTTTCATATATCCTTCGTTCTTTTTTACTCATATCACGGGCAGAAATTACCCATATTAATTTTTTGCGAATGGTAAAAACAACAAATAAATACCTGGCTTTGTCAGTTTTACCAAGTGCAAAAAATCGAGACTCGTTGTTAGAGTGCTCGTTATCAACTGAGACAAGAAGCGGCTGATTGAAAAAAACCTGCTCACTTTCAAGAAAATGAACACCGTGTTTTTCTTCACTTTTTGTAACGTTGCCGCTGTCCCACTCAAATCCAACGACTTCAGTAATATGTACATCTCCACCGAACATGTATATGTTGATTATATACACACAAGTTAAAATGTCAACATAACCTCATGCAAATGGTGGAGTATTTAAACCTTGCCAAGCAGCCAAAAAAATGGTCAGGGAAAGAAGGGTGCGCGCCCCTTCTCTCCCTGACGTTGAATCTTGTAGCGTGGGCAACGGATACTCGGCAAGACTCACAACAACCTTCACCAGGTTGTTACATGCCTTTCACGCTATACTACACGCTACTATACTAGTGGATCGGAGAGGATTCGAACCTGTGACCTGGAGTTTTTGTTAAAACTCCAAATCTAGCCCCATCTGCCTACTGGCAGAAAGCCGCCGACCCTGAATGCTGTGGTGTGCTTGCGAGCACGTTTTGGGCGGTTAAACCCATTTCATGGTTTTATTCATGGCCTCTAACACTGAGGCATCCACAGCAAGTACCCTTAGCGAGACTTGAACTCGCGACCTACGGTTTAGGAAACCGCTGCTCTATCCTCTGAGCTACAAGGGCTGAACACTGTTTTTTATAACAGCAAACTATCAACAATTATTCTTGAAAATAGATTGCCAGCATAAAAAACTTTGAGGAAACTGCAACAAAAGAGTGGGGAGGGCGTACAAGACGCCCTCCCCCATTGAGATCGCCAAGAGCCCCTGAACAGGTTCCATTAACGGATTTCGTGCGCCTCACTGAGAGGGCCTACTCACTCGACCGTTGCCATTATCAGGTTTAGCCTCCTGGCGGTTACAACGTTACTACTGATCGCAGTGCGATCGATAAGCCCAGGAGTATGACCTCCAACGAGCTTCTTTTCTGACCTTGGCCTTCCGGCCTAAATTGCACTTAAGGCGGCCGAAACGAGCGCCGCCCGTACTCTTTTTGCATCGGACATCGTCCTCTGCATAAATATTGGCTGTGCAGAATCGGTCTGCACTCCGTAAAAAGATCCCGGATAAACCCAAGGATCGAGAGGGCAATAATTCAAACCCTCGCTGCTGCCCGAAATCCACAAAGACGATCAAGATATTACTATCTCGACCTTCTTTATGCCCTATCGATTTCGGACATGAGCAAGAACTTGAATGTAGATAGAAATCAAAACGTGGATTGTACGCCTGTGAACCTAAATATCTTTACCGTAACGCTTGATCTCTTGGGCAAGAGAGTCCCATTTATCATCAAGCATACGGGGACTAAGCGGGTGCGGCTCAATTAATGGCTCAATGTTTGTGGCTATTTTGGAAAGCATCACCATCTCCTCAAAACCATTTTTACCAAAAAGCTTTGAAACAACCCCTACGTCCAAGTCACTGTCATACCTAGCTTT
>CAYZXG010000120.1:0-3375 GCA_964482365.1 uncultured Candidatus Saccharibacteria bacterium
ATTTGTATTACAATTTATAAAGAATGTCTCCTGAAAAAATCAACCGTCGACTTTCCACACACAGGTTTGACATTAGTGAACGCGCCTTTGAAAACCTCGCGTCTATTAAACAAGTTTTGGCAGAATATCAACAAAACCACCCAGAAGTGATCGGCATGACCATGTACGGCTCGCAAACAAAAGGGCTTGACACTGACTGGTCGGATTTCGACGCGTACATTTTCGTTAACGATACTACGGATCATCATAAAAACCCAAACGATGGACCAAAACGCATTGAGCCAAAAGGACATGACCCAACTTACGACGAGATTAATTCAACAATCGTACCTGCATTTCGTGCATTAGTTGAAGACCAACTGCACATTTCCCCTGATAAAACAAAACACATCAGGGCAAGAGTTTTATCTCACGAACGAATCAATACTGAAATTAACGATCTTGAAACGTATTGCCTAGCCCGCGAGGCATATTTTAATGGAGAACAAAACACGTATCTTTACGTTCCCGAAACATCACTTGACTTACTATTTCACTTGCAACTTAGCAATGGACTTGATCAATACAGGGCATATATTCTTAACCAACTCAAGGACAGAGGTGATTTAGGTGATTCTATGTGGAACCTCATCCAAATGGGTACTCAAATCATGGAAGAGAGTGGAAGAATGCGAGCAGAGGATTATTTGTATCCTAAAACGGTTGACGAAGCTATCCGTAGATATCTACCTTCACTTTTGCAACCATCTCAAACACCAAAAGCTGGCGCAAAGGAAATTGTATCCATTCCATCAGAAACAAATGAAACAGATGAAAAACAACTAAGAATTTTGAGGGAATCTCTCGACGGTTATTAAATCAGTATAATCAATCCGTTAGTAGCGTTGAATAGGTTTCAATTATTTTTGACACAACACGTTTCTCAACAGATTCCAAGGTCTCGTTTGAATTCGGCGTAAACCCTGCCGCGCGTTTGTGTCCCCCGCCTCCAAAATGCTTTGCGATAACGGAAATATCATACGTATGGTCAAGATTATTGTTTCGCACACTTACATTAATTGTTTGATCAACGTTTCGACGAATAAACACAGTAACGTACGCATCTTCTGCCGTGGAAACCATCTGTTTTACTTTTGCATAGGCGCCATCAATAACCTGTTCCTCATAACCTTGGTTTACAAACGTCTGAAAATCGATCGACAAAACGGTAATTTTGCCACCTTCTGCTCGTTTAAGAAGCGATAAAAGCTTACCAAAAAGTTCAAGTTCAACTGAAATTGTTTTATTAAGTTGGGACACAACGCGCGAAACATCAAAACCTGCTGGCAATAGATTTCCGATGATTTGATAAGTATCTTTGCTCACACGGTCATAGATAAGCCCACCCGTATCAGTCCATATCCCCGTAAATAAACACGTTGCGATCTCGTTGGTAATGGAAACGTTCCAGTCAGAAAAAAGTTTTGCAAGAATCTCGCACGTTGATCCGAGTTCTTTCTCGACGCAATTTATTTGGCCGTAGAGTGTATTTGTCTCGTGGTGATCTATGATTATGGTTGGAATTGATAAGGGAAAAGTGGGAGGAGAATTGGTTGAAATCATTTGCGGGGATGACGCGTCACAGCTAATAAACAAATCAAAGTCGGTAATCGAAATTTGCGAGAATGATTTGTTCACGAGATTTGAAACACCGGGAAGAAACAAGAGATATTCGGGAAGCTGATCGTTGTCGCCTGCAATAACAACCGGATGTTTGCCCATGTTTGTAAGAAGATGAAATAGCGCAAACGTACTTCCAACAGAATCACCGTCTGCATGGGGATGCAAACAAAGTAAAATATTTTGGGAGGAATCAATGGCTGATTTGATGTGGCTTGAAGTTTCAGTGATGCTTTGGGCAAGAGTACTCACGCGTAAATTGTATCACTCTTACTTAGGGGTAGCCCCGAAGAAACCATATAATCGAAAAACAAAAAAGGAGTTGAGCGGCAGTAACGCCAACCCAACTCCCTTTTAATCTAGAACTTCACATTCTTCCCCACGAGCCCAAACATCTGGGCCGCGTGGAGATTTCGGACAATCTGCTGGTACCCACCAGGGGCACGAGCGATGCCGAAATGGTCGAAGGTATCCATCATTATCGACCATGCCCCCAACTGCTTGGTCGCGAGGGCAACCTTCGACAGGTTTTTCTTCAGGGTTGCCCGATCTTCAACCTTCAGAAGACCCTGAATCCAGCGGTAGCACTCCACCGCACCGCTGGCACTAGCAACCCGGATGAGCTTCCAGGCGTCCTGGGCGGAAAGCCCCATGACCTGAAGCTCAACAACCTGGGCCTTGGCGAAGGCCTTTTTATTTGCCTCAACCTCGGCGGCATACTCCGCCTCGATCTTGGCAAACCAGGCCAATCGCTCCCCAACCGTCATGAAATACATCATACGGTTGCAGGCCATAAGGGCCTGAGGGCGAGACTTGGGAATCAGGTACTCCCCGACCGAAGAGTCAGGTCGGTTGGACTCAGACTCAAGCTCTCGCTTGATATTTTCCGGAGTCCGATATGTTTCGGGGGCCAATCCATGTTGCTGACCCCAGTCCTGTTTGCGATGCCACACATCGGCATCGCGCCAACAAACCTTGAGGAACTCAGCCAAAGCCCCCAAATCAGCATTGGCACACTCATCACGACGCTGCTGAAGCACAACCGCCGCAGCTTCGGCGATCTGCTGGGGCGTGGCACAGACGATCGTACCACTTTGGAACTCCCGCTCTCGTCCCCCAATATGATCGCCACCCCGGTAGGTGACGACACAAGGAGCCTTGAGCCGAAACATCCCAGCACTGAAACTTACATACTGGGTTGTCGGGTGAGGACTCTGGGCCGGTCCGAGGTACTCAGGTTCTTCACCCGCGTACCAACAACCGAAGAACCCCCCGGCCGCCGAATACGTGTGGCCACCTGAGTAGGTGACCACCACCGACTCACCTTGTTCCACCCACGTTACGTAGGCGGGGTCCATGAGGCTGACCTGATACAACGCCTCAAGGATCGAACGATTTGACTTAGTGATTTTCTGCGTAGCCATTTTGTTTTCTCCTTTTGAAATTTGGCTAATTGTAGGGTGGCAAGTGCCAACCCTAGAGACCGTCCGGTTTCCCGGAAGCGCCTTTCGGCACTAGGTACTACTCGTATCAACTTTAAGGTGATACGTACCCTTAATTCCCTTTATTTGTCTTACCCAAAAGGGTTAAGGCTCTGGAATCTAGAGCATACGTTGTTAAGGCGCGAAGTGGACTAAGTATACTATAGGACTCGCCTTTTGTCAACTGAAAACAAAAACCCTAGCGCTTACCTGGGCTTGACTATCCCATAAACAT
>CAYZXG010000121.1:0-3345 GCA_964482365.1 uncultured Candidatus Saccharibacteria bacterium
AAATAGTTGTAACACGACCTATAATATTGTATAATCCATGCGTATCATTTATGTAATGCAATTTGCTGCATTTGATGTGGTAATTTGCAGAATTTGTTAGTAGCAGGACCTTAACATCTGTAAATCAAACCAAAATTAAATAAGGAGAATTGATGAAGGAAAAATGGTTGTTCATCCTTATTCTTATTCTGTTAGCGGCTTGTACATCGCCAGCAGGAACAGCATTGTCAGATCCAGTTTTGCCTCTATTGACGAACCAAACGGGCTGGTGGGTTGATACCACCAGCACTCTTAGTCCGTCGACTCAGGCCGAGTTGGAGAAGTTGTCCCAAAAAGTCGAAATTTCAGGGTTCCAGCTAGGAGGGGCAATCTTTAACAACAGCCTCTCTGAGCCGTTAGACCTGGCTACACAGTTTGGGAATACAAACCAACTAGGAAGTGCAGAAAAAGACAATGGTGTTGCGATTGTGGTAATTCTTGATAAAGCCGGAGGTTCCGGTGACAAGCCTGCAATTGGGGTTGCCGTTGGTTCTGGGTTAGAAGGACTTCTGAATGACGCAAAAGTCGGACGTTTTCTCGACAAAACCTTCGTTCCTGCACGTTCAGCTGGTGAGTGGGATAAAGGACTTGTTGAATTCGTCAGCTTGGTTCAGCGCTATTTGGCTGATCCCGAGTCTGAAGAATTTCGGGATCCACCTTCTCAAGAAATTTCAGGTTGGACACTTCTAGGTTACCTACTTCTCTTAATCCTCGTCCTCTTTCTTTTGGCTTGGCTTGGTGGAGGAGAAACGGGTGACACATCTGGTAGTTCCAGTTGGTCTTCTTCATCCAGTTCGGGTGGTTCCGGTGGCGGTGGCGGTTTTTCAGGCGGCGGCGGTAGTCGCTAAACTCACAAGGAGATTCTAATGAAAAGTTCAATCTGGATCGTAGGGATTATTGTGGCTGCATATTTGATTCTTGGATCATGCACGATGAGTATGCAAAAGGAAGGCATGTCCGGAAAGCAAGGAGAGGTTTGGAACCAATCCGCACGGGCAATTGAGGTTTTACCTCGACTTGAACGAGAAGTTGAGGTATTTATGTCTGACCGGCAAGATGTGATCGGACAAATTACCGCGGCTCGTGTTGGTTTCGAATCGGCAACAGAGAATCACAACTTGCAAGAACTCGCCCAAGCCCAAGGAATGCTGGACTCGGCGATCAAGGTGATCGTTGAAGCCTATCCAACCCTTGACTTGAGTACCTCGCAGATCGCGCTTATGGACGAAACTGCAGGCAGTCTGAATCGAATCGCATATGCAAGACAGAAGTTGATTGAAACACAGGTAAGCTACAATAAAAGCCGGATTATATTCTTCCCACTGCAACCATTCTTCCCGAGGGCAGAAGTGACCGGGGAGAATTATGATCCCACGACTACACTCCCCCCGTCGACGTTTGGCCGGGGCCAATAAACTGAATAAAGGTTGTCAATGACGTCAACCTGACTTGCAAACAAACATAAAAGGGCGGAATACACATCGTATTCCGCCCCTTTTTTTATAACCCCATACATTGACCGCACACTTCTACCCACATATAATCTCATCGAACGTTACCAATACGCCGTTTTCACCTCTTCTCACAGATTCTCATTAGTAAAGGAGGCCTCAATGTATGACAGACAACCAATCGATATGACTAGATATAGTGGAATACCTTCTTGCCTTACGACATTGGTTGCACTCCTACTTGGTGCAGTGATTCCAGCCGCAGTAACTTTTGGTGCTCGAGTCATCAGTAACTATTTTGAGCTCGGGTGGCCAATCCGAATAATCACGGTAACCAGTGCCATATCAGTCTGGATTACACTTGGGATTTTTCTTGCGGTCGAACATCGTGCAAATAAAGCAAGAATGCGATCCATCGGCTCAACTATTATTTATGATCCTCCGCACCGGTATTAAAAGGATATGAAGTCTAAAAGTGATATAATCACCACTTCGCACGTTGAATCAGTCACCTATCAATCAAGGAGGAAACAATGTTCTACAGACTCTTACCAAGACGGATACTTTTGTTTTTCTTGAAGCAGTACGCGTTTTTTGCATTTGGATCACCCCAAAAGCAAAACGCCCTCAATCGGATGGCTCGGCTCATGGAGCAGGCCCTTGTCGGATTTCCTCAACTCGGACTTCCACAAACCTGGGTTGCCCTCCCTGGTGAAGAACAATATGTCCCGTTTCTTCATCGAGTCCTTGGAACTGTAAGAATGCCAACTTCCCGAAATAACGACAAAGCCGGCGAAAAAGGACATAAAACCAGATTTTCATCGCATATCTGGTTTGTGAACACATTCGAGGACGACACACTAAAATCGAGTCGTTTCGAATACCGGTAAAAGATTTCAGATAGAAAATACAACCTTAAGGCCCTTACATTCATTGTAGGGGCTCTAACTTTTTTATCCCTCACAATGCTACAATTTAATCGTGAGTGAAATTCGCAAATGGAAAAAGTTTAAACTCTCAATTTTAGTACTAATTCTCGCAAACCTTATTCCTTTATGGGGCGTGCTATTTTGGGATTGGCAAATTTTTCAAATTCTTATTCTCTATTGGTTCGAAACCGCAATCATAGGCGCGTTCACCATACTTAAAATCATGTTTACATTGGCCTCTCTGGGTGAAAAAATTCTTGGAGTTATTGCGTTAATTCTTGCGCTTGGTAGCTTTATGATGGGTCATCTTATTTTCTTACTTATTATTAATGAAATCACGAGAGGTGGTGCGGCTGAAATTGTAATTTACCCTAGGTCTATTATTTATGAACTTTCCCTATCAATAATTCCCATTATCAGTATGACGATAAGTCATGGAATGTCCTTTGTATCAAATTATATTTCCAACGGTGAATACAAAAAGGCAGAAGTTAATAATCTTATAATGGCACCTCATGCTCGTGTTTTTGCCATGCACTTTGTCATTATTTTGGGACTAATTCTTTATGCAACAGTGCAACAATCGTTATCGATTCTTCTCCTTTTTATTTTCATAAAGACTCTCGCTGACGTGATTGCCCACACCAACGAACACTATAAATTCATTACCCCTGTTAAAACGAAAAAAGGGTGAAGGGACCTGCCTATCCAAGATCCCCCCACCCCAATTGAATCAGTATTAAATCGAGAAGGCCTTTGACAGCCAACTCCCCGGCAAAGCGGATAGGTATGCCGGCTCCAACTCCTTCCTGATACACAAAGGAATCGTACGATTGGATTATATCAACCAAGTACGTCAAGCGCAACTATGAGTCTTACCTAACCAATAATGGTACTGAATGAGGTTGTGCAACCAGAGGAAAAAT
>CAYZXG010000122.1:0-3326 GCA_964482365.1 uncultured Candidatus Saccharibacteria bacterium
CACCGTACCTTGATTAGCCTGTAACCCAAACACGTTGACTACACTGTCTCCTTTCCTCAATCGCAGGAATACATTTCTAAGGTAAACCGGTACTTCTCCATTGTTTTCAAGCTTTGTTGAAAACATTACTTCTTCACTAAGACTGGGGCTAGTACGTTCCACCGTAAACTCGCTCCGTACCAAACTCATTACGCCTGGTGGCGGCCATTGGGCAGAACCTTGATTTGAATACTGCACATCACACCAACCCGATGCTGGGTATTCTTTGCCATCGTAAATTGGATTCCATGCTATCCCTGGCATCTGCCAAATCGGTATTGGGGTTGAAGTACCATCATCATTATCACGAACTACTGCAAAATGTAGGTGTGGGCCAAATACGTTACCCGTGCTTCCCGACAAACCGATTAGATCACCTATTTTGACTGTTGAAGGAACATACGGTTCTTTCGGGTTAGGTCTACTTAAGTGAGCATATATGCTTTTTAAGCCGTTGGGGTGAACAATGTGAACTACGTTTCCACCTTTTCGGGAACCTTCGTTAATGTAGACTGCAGTTCCTCCCTCGCTCGCATAGATGGGGGTTCCTTCTTCCATGCTAATGTCAATCGCTTCAAGATTTTGCCCACTGTTATGACTAACATTACAACGTGGACCTTGAGTGATTACATATGGATCCTCCCTTTCAAACGGTAACCTGAAGGTAGAAACATCCCCCGATGCAACTATCTCTGCACCACTAAACAACACAATTGACATGACTATAGCGATTGTTGTTAACCACCTCATAACTTACCTCCTTAAGGTAAATTCAATATGTTAAAGTACGTCTCCTAGCTCAGTTGCTAGTATCTAAATTTTTTGAAAATTCACAGACTAGCTACTCATTCCTGGACGTCAAGTGTGGAGATAATATTAAGAATAGTCTCTAAATATAGCTCATTGTTTTCAGAATTTTCTCTTCTGTCAATTGTACTGAAGACCAATACTCGTTGCTCGATTTCGGAGTTATTTATTAGACTTTCCATTGGTACAGAATCAATCATTATATAGACTGCTGGAGTTTGAAACCCGTCAGAAGTATCTGTGTATTTTAAAACAATTATTTTTCTTGAACCCATTGTGAATTTACTAATCTCTTGGTTTATAAATGTTTGATTTCCAATGAGTGTATCTAATACTGATTCTATGGAATCGTTTTGAGTATTGAATCGAGGTCCCGAAAGAACAAAGTTTTCATCATCAATAGGATATAGATAGTTTCCACCTACACCCGCATACTTCTCCCACGTAGGTGGATACATAAAAGAAAATAAATGATAGTCAAAACTTGACCACTGAATCCAATCCGAAGTATCTACTGTTGAGGTCAGCTCTTGAATTTCTGGAGTTGGCGTAGCGGTTGGTTCTGGTGAAACCACATCTCGCTGTGTTGATACATACCAAAACCCAACTCCCACCAAAACCACAACGGCTAAAAGCGCAATCATTATGTTTCCGTTGTTTTGTTTAATCATGGTTTATATATAACCCTGAATATAATCTTTGTCAATAGATAGTCACGTATCATTCTTCTAAATACTACATAATTACCTACTTACAAAATCGTCTAGATTCTCCTGGAAGTATTACTACTGTGCCTTGGTTAGACTGCAAACCAAATGCTTCAACATTGCCTTCACCTTTCTTCAATCGCAGGAATACGGTTCTAAGGTAAACCGGTACTTCTCCATTGTTTTCAAGCTTAGTCGAAAACCAAACTTCTTCACTGAGACTGGGGTTAGTGCGTTCCACCGTAAACTCGCTCCGCACCAAACTCTTTGTTCCGGTTTCACCACAAACATCAACCCAACCTCCTGGTGAGTAAAGTTCTGGAACGGGATACGACCAGCCATTATTCGTCGTCCGACCTGCGCCATCACCATGCCTTAATTCGAAATGAAGATGCGGACCAGTTCCGTGCAAACCTGTATTACCAAACCAACCAATGACATCCCCCTTGGCAACTTCAGTATTAAGCAAAGGTGTGTTTATAGCATTTAGGTGAGCATACTTAGTATACCAATCATCACCGTGATTAATCCATAGTACAGTTGCTCCAGATTCATTGAAGTTGGTCAACCAACCTGATTGAGCAGCAAGAATTGGAAACCAATCCCCAGGATAATCAAGTGCATAATATTCATGGTAAAACTCATCAAGATGCCCAACACCATTTATCTCATTTCCACATCCATAAGCACAGCCAATAGATCCACCCCCAGAAGGGTCACTAAGAACTGGTCTACCTTCGGGTACTGGGCAACGTCCAATGCTTGGACTTGCTGCAAATACATCACCAACCTCAATAAACGAGAGTAGTACAAAGAACAAACCAATAGATAACCAAAACCTGGATTTCATAATCCTATCCTTTCATTTGTTAAAGAACGTTTATGCTTACCGTTCTAGGGTAAACGACTGAATCATTGCCTCAAATACGGCGTCATATTGTTTTCTATCATTTTGTGGCCTTATAAAGCCATCGATGTTTACTATAATCTCATTCGCTTCAATAAAAAAGGACGTTGTTTCTGTACTTCCAGACGGAAGTCCAAACACCCTAACAGCACTTAGTCCGTTGATGACTTCATTCGAGACAACCATATCGACATCATCCAAATACATTTCCTTGTCAATTAAAACCTCGTTCACATACTTTGGGAAACTTTCATAACCATCTACAACTGATTGTTTCTTAAATACTATTAGCATACCGTCTGTGAAGTGGTTTTCTCCATTATTGGGACCCTCATAGTGAGCTTCTAATAGCATCGTACCTTTATACTCCTCACCGGCACGACTAAAATCGAGTATCATATAACCTGGGTATTTGAAGCTGAATCCCAATTCGTCATTCACATACGTTTTCCAGTCAGAAGTATCGTTCGAGGTATCGATTGTTGTTTCCGTTGGGGTAACTGTAGGTGTTGGTTCTGATGGAACTATATCTCGCTGTGTGATTACGTACCACACACCAACGCCAACTAATAAGCCGACGGCTAAAAGCGCAATCATTATGTTTCCGTTGTTTTGTTTAATCATGGTTTATATAGTCTTAAATATACTCGCTGTCAATAGTTAGTTTCCTATTATTTTTTCTAAATACTACAAAACCACCCATCCACAAACCACACACTTCGACCTTGTTACTTCCCCGCATTAATTGTAAGTATTCTGTAGTGGAAAGTGTGGGTTTATGCTGCTACAAAGCAAAACTAAACATTCGATGTTTAACACTCCTCTGATAAATCCCCGACCGTAAGGTCGTATGGGGATGGAGGAGC
>CAYZXG010000123.1:0-3261 GCA_964482365.1 uncultured Candidatus Saccharibacteria bacterium
GTTTTCAATTGTCCAGTCTTCCCAATTCAACCAGAAGAGATAAAACTCGAAGGGCAACATTTTAACCGAATTTGCATAGGCGTTGATCCCGTTAGCATAGGCTTGCACCAATCTGATAGTTTAATTGTCTGTATGTTTGAGGTTCTGAACCCCCATTTCATGGTACCCAATGTTTCTCATTTCCAAGTCAGTGGGGATAAGATCAGAGCCAAACAACTACGCTGTTCTACCTTCCATCAACATCTTTTTAAAGTAAAGAGTCCACATCCGATCTTGAGCCTCGGCATATCCTAGTGCAAACAAGATGTCTTCATACTCCTTGCCATAAATATGGGGAACTCCTTGTTTGTCACGTGCGATCGAAAATTTATAGTGTGTGTTGGGCAACTCCTTCTAGAGGAAGGTGAGCTTGTAGACGTAGAGGGCGAGTAGCAACCAGAAAAAGATGGCTAACTTGCTCATGATATGAAATATCAGAATAGATGGAAATAATAAAAAATCATTTTTTCGACTTGGCTACAGCAGTAGGAAATATAGTGTCCTCATGATTTTAGCTTGCGTTAGGAAGAGGGGGATGTTGTTCTAGGGCAGATATGGTCTTGATTCTGTTTTCGCGGGTCATTTTGAATAGTTTGCTTGTGTTGGCTATTTTATTCTTTAGGACCTCCTCTTTCTTGTAATAACTAGCAATATTATTCCCTACTCGCTTCATGCGCTGGTTTATCAGTTCTTTATTTAGTTTGTGATCATCGAATTACTTGCTTATTTGTTGGCTTGAGGCAGTCTTGGCAGTGGGCTCAGGATTGATAAGTTTTGGTTTGTTGATGATATGAGCTTAACTCTTGGAGCTGATACTGCTGGAACCTAGATAGCGGTTGGCTTTAAGAACGACCTTGTTGTTTGGTTGGGTTTTGAAGTGGGAAAGTCTGTTTTTTATCTGCATCGATATATTGTAGTCTCTCATCATACTATCTTTGCTTAGGGAAGAGCTCATTGTTTTTACTCTGTTTTTGATCCGATAATTTTCTTTTTCTTGCTCCACAATCTTATTTTTGGCATAAACTGACTTACAGGTTCTTGATTAGCTTGGCTTTTTAATATATTCCTTAACGCTACTTAGACTAGGCTTCGCATTTTTCAATTTTTCCAAAATCTTATTGTTGGCTCTCGCAATTTCTAAACTTTTGCTATTGTTCTTTCTCTCAAAATTATGCTGGTATCTTTTATGATGACTGTCTTTAAGGGTCTATTGAACTGAACTACTTCTACTATGCCTCATGATGCTGTTTATCCTACGTCGGTGGGCTTAGAAAGATATCTTTTGCTGATACAGTTGGTTAAGTGGAGGAATTTTCATCGATGCCGGCCTCATTATAACAATTAATTATATGGCAGAGGGCTAAAAACAATCTGTTAGACAGAGCTGTTTCCAGAGACTTAAGGTTTGGTTCATCCAACTTTCCTTCTGGAAAAAAATCATCATAATATTCACGCTCAACACCGTCATCCTGCTCATTCTCACCGATGCTATCATGCTGGTTCTTTTTCAGAAAATAAGCAACGACATCATTACAACCTCTAACTCTTAAAAAGAGCAGTTCAACGTCCTTTCCAATGACCAAATCGCTTCAGCCACTTCACGCATGATCCTGAGCCTTTTTGACTTTTACAGTAATCTTATGGCTCAGTTGATTAGCAGTTATGCCTTTTTCACACAAAACCCAACTCTTTTCACTTCCTTAGAGAGCACCAATCCTCAAAACCCTCAACTAGTTTCTTCTTTCAACCAAACATCTTTCAAGTAAGTATGGGCTTCGTTCAATCCGCCAAAAATAAGCATTCTTTGATTGCCAGAATCGTAAATCGCTGACGCTCCCCATCTGACAGAAGGACCAGTTCCTTGGGGAAAAAGCTGAGTCCAGGCCGGTTCACTGGAAGTAGTCAAAGATAAAGCCCAGACATCGTTTAATTCATTTTCGTTACCTTGATATTTCATTCCTCCAAAAATAATCATTCTCTTGTTTACACTATCATAAACTACACTATCGCCTTCTCTGGCCGGGGGACCTAATGAAGGACCAATATCTCTCCAGACAGTCCCGGAAGCAGATAAAGCCCAGGTTTCATTCAGCTGATAACCAGTCTCTGTCGGCGAAGCTAAATTATATATTCTGCCATAGCCGCCAAACATTGCCATTTGATGATTCAAAGGATCATAAATACCATAAGAAGCGTCTCTGGCGGTTAAATTAACCTTTACAGAAAGTTCTTTGAAATAAAGAGTGCCGCTGGCCGGCAAATCTACTTCTAATGGTTGATTGTGGTAATAGCCATCTTTATCCAATCCGCCAAACATAATCATCCTTTGATTAGGTTGGTCATAAACAGAATGGATGGCTAAAGCATATTTTCCTTTAGGACGCATACCGGCCGGAGGAGATTTATCAGTTGAAGTTCCGCTACCGACCGAAGGCAAGGTTATTTCAAAAAGGTCATTATAATAATTAGTTCCATCATAGCCCAAACCAATAATCATTCTCTGGTTTTGGCTATCATAAATAGCAGTATGGCTATGTCTGGCGGCCGGCAGAGTGCCGGCTGGAGTTATTTGCAGCCAGGTGCCTTGAGTAGTGGTGCTGAAATCTAATCTCCAAACTTGATTACTAGCGGTACCACCGGCATCTCCACCAAAAACTATCCCTCTTTTATTTTGACTATCATAAATGAAAGTAGGCGCAGCTCTAGCAGTAGGACCAGTACCTGGATTCAACTGAGTAGCACTAGAAGAGGCAATATTTTGGGGCAAAGTTATCTCCCAAACATCGTTTTCATATAAACCGGTGTATCCACCAAAAATAATCATTCTCTGATTAGTCGAATCATAAATTGCGGTGGCGTTGTACCTGCCAGTAGGAAGAGTGCCGGTGGGAGTAAATTGAATCCAGGTTCCATTAGTGGTGGTGGAAAAATCTAAAACCCAAAAGTCAGGCAGATAGGTAGTGGCTACCCCGTAGCCGCCAAAAATAACCAATCTTTTGTATTGCTGGTCCCAGATATAAGCCGTAGCGTTTCTGGCTTCAGGCAAAGTAGCGCCGCCGGGAGAAAGTTTCCGCCAGATAGGTTTTGGTCTTACTTCGGTAGGCAAAAGCAATTCCCAAGAATCATTTAGACGGGTGGCGGTGTCGTCTTTGCCGCTAAAAAGAATCGCTCTTTTTCCATCAGGGTCATAAACAAAAGCCGGATAAGTTCTCATACGAGGGA
>CAYZXG010000124.1:0-3245 GCA_964482365.1 uncultured Candidatus Saccharibacteria bacterium
CATCTTTGGGATTAAGAATAATTCGAGGATCAACGGCACTTACAAAAGAGTGAATATCAATGCGATCAAGCAACGGTCCAGAAAGTCGCTGCTGATAATTTAAGATTTTAGATTGACTGCATGTACAGGGTTTTTCAGACAGATAGTTACCACAAGGACAAGGATTACTCGCGGCAACCAACATAAATGATGCGGGAAACTTAACGCTTCCTTTTGCGCGGGTAATGGTTATGGTTCGATCTTCCATAACTTGCCGTAAACTTTCGGTAACTGAGCGAGGAAACTCGGGAATCTCATCCAAAAATAATACGCCGTGATGTGCGAGAGTAATCTCTCCTGGTGAAAGCTGTGTGCCACCTCCAACGAGTCCAACGCGACTGGTGGTGTGATGAGGTGCTCGAAAAGGGCGGGTGATAATAAGCGGGGTATGAGGGTCAATTAGATGAGCGATGCTATAAATTTTGGTAACCGTAATCGCTTCGTTTTTGGTGAGCGACGGAATAAGAGAGGGGAGTACGCGTGCCATCATGGTTTTGCCAGCACCTGGCGGACCCGTAGAAATAATGTTGTGTCCACCGGCAGCTGCAATAATAAGTGCGCGTTTTGCATAGTCTTGTCCTTTAATATCTTCCAGTAACAGTGAGTAGGTTTCGTTTTCTTCCACGTTTCTATTTTCAAACGAATAGTCTTTGATCGGTTCAATACGCTTTTGGCCGGTAAGATGAAGAACAAGATTTGAGAGATTATCGATCGGATAAATGTTCACATCATCAACAATGGCAGCTTCTTGTGCGTTGATGGCCGGAACGTATACGTTGGGAATTCCTTGGTGTTTAGCCAAAAGTGTGAGCGGTAGTATTGCGGGAGTTGCATTAAGACTTCCGTCAAGTGAGACTTCACCAAAAAACATGCTTTGCGATAGATCAAGCGATGCAGGAAGTTTTTCAGAGGCCTGAAGAACGCCAACTGCGATTGGTAGATCGTATGTCGGTCCATCTTTGGGAACATCTGCGGGAGCAAGGTTAACGGTGATTCGGTATTTGGGAAACTCAATGCCCGTGTTTTCAAGTGCCGCAAAAACGCGCTCGCGAGATTCGTCCACGGCTTTACCCGCAAGACCAACGATCTTGAAAGATCCGAATCCTTTTTTGGTTATGTCAACTTCAACGGTTACGGGAATACCGTCTACGCCAACTACACCGCCGGATAATATTTTTGATAGCATACGTCTTCCACACTTAAAGTTTAGAACATATGTCAAGTATGAAAAAAGGAAGACGCGAGAGAGCATCTTCCTTTTTGTTTCACGAGCTATCGATGTCAGTCAGCGTCAGTTTTGATCAAGTAAGCTGGAAGGCAAAACCGATTGTCTAGTCGATACTCATCCTTATGGAGTTGAATCGTAATTTCCTTCCCCACGATTTGTGGCAACAAGTCTTTATCAGATATTTCAACCACGTCTCTGTGTAACAACCGGACGTGTGCGGTGTCGGTTGAGGGTTCATCCGGCAGATTCACAATCGCCCATTGTGTTGGTGGTGTTGTGGCCCCAGGAAATAAAAGGATAACCTGATGTGTGTAGCTCATGATATCGTTGCCAAGAATGTGTGGGTTGTTTCCCCCCCAGCCAGTTCCAGCCGGCAAATAATCATGAAGCGCTTACCGGTAAAATCCGAAAGTGGGATGCCAATAGCTTCAATCATTTGATCTGGTGTGAACCAGACATACGTTACTGGCCTAAGTCGGATTGGGTGTTGTACTTTCAGAATAGCAACTGGTTCGCGGCTTTTGGTTTCGAGAATGACCAGAACTGATTGCATAGCAAAATCCTTTCTGAAATTAAACTTCTGAAAAAACAAGACGATAGCGTGTGTTTACAAAGTACGGTTTGTATTCTACCGCAAACATAAAAATATTGCTCTGAAGGTAAAAAAACGGATGCTATAATGTGACGTATGCAGGGTAGCCCCACAGTTTCAAAAGCACTTTTTTCAATAGTTTTTCTGCTTACTATCCTTACTGTTTGGGGAGTCGTTGTGTACAGTAATTCTCCTGAGGATACGACACCGATTGCTTTGCAACCCACGGTTACTCCCTCAGATAACGGTGAAGAACAGGTGAATGTCGATCTCAATGCAACACCAACGGTATCTCCCACACCCACCACTGAGGTTACTGAAATTCCGAATGCAACCGCAACACCTGCTACGCGTCGTATAACCATAACGGCAAATGAATATTCGTTCGCACCAAACGCAATTACTGCCTCGGCGGGAGATACATTAATTTTTACGATTGTAAATAATGGAACAGAAATCCACAGTTTTGCAATTGATGAACTAGGTGTTCAAACCACCACAATTAATCCCGAAGAGACGGTTCAGGTTCAAGTGGAAATTCCAACACAACCAAATGCGCAGTACGAGTTTTATAGTTCCATTGGTACCAATCGTTCTCAAGGAATGGTTGGTCAAATAACGATCCAAATCCTATGATTGAATACGAGGTATATCCTGGATTTCGACCAACTCAAAAAAACAACATATTTTTACACTCGTGCAAAACACCGCACGAAGCCTCTGTTGCTGCTTTTCTAACATTGGCGCCTTTTCTTTCTCGCGACACGGTTTTGTTCTGTTCTCGGAGTGATTATTTGCATGAATTGTATGAACTTATCGTTGAATTTGAGCCAATGCCGCCCTCTGCAATGGTGATGTTTGAAGAAGTGTTAGGTGAACCGTTTCATCGAGCAAGTTACGAACGGATTTACCAAGAACGTGGATTTATCGATAAAGTTGGGCGAAGGGGGATTCCGTTTTATAGAATTCTTTCGCGGTCGCCGACCTTACGGGGAACGGTTCGTGCATTTAATTCGCGCGTTGAAGAGTTGTTAATGACGTATACGCGCAGGCATGTATTTTTGGAACTTCTTGCTGATGGGGGACTGGGTGGTATTCACCCGGGATACAAAGACAGCTATGAGTGTGACGGCGATGTAATGGAGGAATACGTGGTCGGGGTGCGAACACCCGGAGAAGATGGCAAACGACAGGTATCGATTTCATTCCGTGCGCTAAGCTATGCGTCGTATGTGTGGGTGTTTGCGTTTGGAGAACGCGTTGAAAAAGCGCTGAATAGTTTTTTACAGAACTCACGTCGACCGATTGAAAAGTTCCCGTTTGCGTTTTTACATCAGTTAGACAAAGAGGTTCATATTTTTACTGACCGTCGGATTCGCTGATTTA
>CAYZXG010000125.1:0-3211 GCA_964482365.1 uncultured Candidatus Saccharibacteria bacterium
ACAAAGCCTTTTGAGCAAGTGAACAGCCATAAATTTCGGCAAATTCGTCAAGCGCTTGAGCTATTTGGCAAGGAGCGAAATATTCAAAATGTTGCTATGCGTGTTGACGTTGTAAGTATTGTTAAATTTCCGTTCTCTATTGAATATTTTGCCTATGCCGATTTTACTTTGTAACGTGATGGTGTCGATCCCACTCAATTAATACTGGTATACTTTGACTATGGATCAGATATCAAACCTTTTTGCCAAAACTAAGAAAAAAATTGATTCGCCCGATAAAAACGTGTCGCGAGAATTTCAGCAATATGGTTATGATATTGCAGTCAAACTTAACGATATAGCTCACAAAGCTTTGTACATTAAACTCGCAAAAACACAACCGCGTTCGCGAATTGAACTGGCACTTCAGTTTGTACTTGATTACCCTAACGCAAGATCAAAAGGCAAATTGTTTATGTATAAAATGCGTGAGTTGAAATCTACCGAAACAACGTAATGTTTACAGAGTAGACTATTTCGGATATATAGCTAGTCCAAAACAGACTGACGTATACTGCGATCAGTCTGCCCCTATTTGGCTAGCTTGTAAGTTACCAATAGGTCTAAGTGACCTAGACATTCACTATTTTGAGTTAACTATAGTACACATGAAAAAGTTTTTATGAAATTACTACGGTAATTTTTCGAGGAGTCACGATAAACAGATAAACAGCAAGTACCGCGCCAACAATTCCCATGATGGCAAAAGCCCCGAGATTCGAAGAAAATGTTGCAAACAATCCTGCACATATTGGGCCAATCACATATCCCAGATTGCCTGAAAAGTCTTGTAACCCTTCGATTTCTCCCTCTACAATAGGTGTTTCTTCAATGTAGTCAGCCAAAGTACCGTCAATTGCTGGCCATGCAATACTGTTAAGAATCGACGCGAGAAAAACGATCAAGATAAGAAAAGGGGTGTTGGTGATCAGAGGGAGCAACACAAACAGAAGGCTACTCGTAAGAATAGCTCCACATGCGGTTCGTTTTTTACCTAAAGGGTTGACAAGCTTACCGACCCAAAACCCAACAAACAGAGATGGAATCATATACGCAGAAATAAACAATGCCCCAAAAGGATTACCTACACTCAAGCTCACCGATATAATTGGGCCAAGTGTCCAAAAGAAAGAATCAACAAGATCCAAAAACAGTTTGGCAATGAGGACAGGTTTTATGGTTTTTTCTACACGGAGAAGTACTTTCAGCTCTTTTCGGATGGAGAGTTTTAGCTTGGATTGTTGCACTGGAATTTCATGTTCAACTGCTTTTGTGGAGAATTGTCTGTGAAAATAAAACGAGAGTACAGATAACCCAAGAAAAAAATACATTAAAAACAAAATGGCAATATTGTCACCATCAAAAACGAATACTTCGATCAAAATTGGAGTCATTACCGCTGCGATTGCTTTAATAACGCTCACTAACCCAAAATTTGTTGTATTATTCGCGTTATCTATCTTAATGTGCGTGATGAATTTATATATTCCAAACGTATAGAGATCGTAATAAATTCCCCACAATGCCATTACTATAAGGAACATAATCCAGCTTTGGGACGCAAATAGCATAATTGGTACAAAGGAACATACCAAAAATAGGTACCCGAATTGACGTCTATATGAATTGGTACGAGAAAATATTGACAATATCACATCAAATAATGCTCCCCACATGGATGATGTACTAATAAGTAATCCAATAATAAGCACCGAAAAACCGCTATGTTCCATGAGGATTGGCAACAAATATGCAAGCGTAAAATCAAACATAGCCCAAAAGAACACAACGGGTAGGAAACCAACAATGGGAGAATAATTAAATCGATGGCGTAAAGATCCACCAGCAAAGGATGAAACTGAAAACATATTACGATTCTATAGTGCAACTAACCCATGAGCAATAGTAAAAACAATAGATAGACACGTGGTGAATCATTCTTTTCAGCTATATCATGAGAGGGTACTCTAAAAGAATTTTCTGACCTGAAATTCACATATTGTAGTTACAAGTATCTGAGACGCGATTTTAGTTGTCATCAAGAACACTGCTTACATTGGTTTTGAGTGATGTTGCATTTTCAAATAATCCAGCAGTCTGAAATGATTCGGTAACTACATTCATTATCCGATTAACAAATTTGTTAAATTCATCTTGACTGGTAATACAATAAAAGCTAAGTATCAATTTAAGCTCATCTGGGGTAAAAAGTTTTGTTGTTCTTTTTGAACCCAATAAAATATTATTTTCAACGACGCTTTTAGAAAAGTAATATATATTTAATATTTTATTAATCTGACTAGCAAAATCGGTAACATCCTTTCTTAAAAGTGATTTCTGTGCATCATAGATGTAAAAGGGAAGCATCTCAGAATTTTCAACTAGTCGAGTGTTCAGTTCATAATCTGGAAGTGATTCGGGGTTACGGTAGAGGTTGTTTTTAATTTGACCAGTTTTATCAAGTATAATCTCGTGTTTGGTCCAACACATTAAACCTTCAATCTCATCGAGAATCCCGTACACATAATCGACCTGTAACCCAATCGGTGGTATATCAACCTTATTATAAAGTGCTGAGATCATTCTTGTTATGCCCCAGGTTTTCTCAAAGTGAGATACAGATTTATTGAACTTATCAATTGTTAACAACCGGTCTTCCCACTGGACTTCTAAACTATGTTTATCTTTAAATACGATGCACAAATCTACATCTGAATAAATATCAATGTCGCTATTAGCAAGAGAACCTGCGATGAAAACACCATGAACTGAAGGAATGTCATTGTAATATTCGACTAATTCTTTTATTAATTTGTCTGTTTCTTTGTTTGGGACATCCATTTTCAGTACAATAAATCCAACAACTTCCAAATATCTTGGTGGGCTCGGTGGGATTCGAACCCACGACACCCGGCTTAAAAGGCCGGTGCTCTAACCAACTGAGCTACAAGCCCACGACTATAATCATCTCAACGTTACGGTTCAATACATTCTAACAAACATCTCAGGGTTAGAGCTCGCTCTTTAGTTTGGTGAAACCAAACTTACAAGAATTTGCACTGCAAATTCTAAACCAACTGAGCTACAAGCCCACGACTCTGGCGCTGGCTGCTTCATATTATAACCAACTTCCAGCATTTATCAATGATTAGCGATTATCTAAACACAAACA
>CAYZXG010000126.1:0-3202 GCA_964482365.1 uncultured Candidatus Saccharibacteria bacterium
TCTTTGATAATTCAGGAGGAGAATGTCTGAATATCAGAAGAATGGAGTACTAGTTTTTAACCTCAACTCCACCAAAGATTGCCGTTCCCGTAATCGTTAATGTTGGTGCATTCGGATCAGATAAGGTAGTAAAGTGATTTTCCCAACCACCAAACGCTCCTTCTCCTTTGACAACAACTCGAAATCGTTCAGAAACGATAATTTCGACCCCACCAAATATTGACGTAACGGTTAGAATACCTCCCTGTGGTGCAATGAACACCTCTCGTAGATCTACCGTTGCCCCACCAAACAATGCCGTAACTGAACCACCACGAAACGAAGTACTTGTTACCTTTTCTTCTGATCCCAAGAAAATTGCTGTTACATCTATGGTGTCATTGCTAATCTGGTTGTTTATCTTTGCAACCGGCGTGGGTTTTTTAAAAAGGATCATGATGCCCAATGCAATAATAAAGATTGGCCATAATGTAGCCCATGCGTCAATATCAAGGACGGTAGACGCAAGAAAAAGAACCCCCGCAAAACTGAGAATCATTCCAATATTTGTTTTACCTTTGCTAAACGAAGTTACCCCAATCGCAATCAATAGTAATGGCCAATACATAGAAACTAACGTTGAAAAATCAAAACCCAATACCCTGTTTATCCCAAGTTGCTCGAACAGAAGTGACACACCAAAAATCAAAATGAAAATTCCAATAACTATACGTGCCATGTTGTTACTACTCACCTCCTTCAAATAATATTTCGCTAACATAACTACGCTGGTCAATATTTTCGGTTGGAATAAACGATGATTCTGAATTCAATGTATCTTTTTCAAACGATGTTGATGCTAACTTTTCCGTGTCCACGGATAATAGTATACTTCACATGGACCGGTAAAATCAAAAAACACATCTTCCACGCTAGTAGCACACTATTAACCGAAAAAATGTGCTTCTAGCGAGAAAAATATCTAGGAATTCGCTTCCTCAGCATTCTTTGCTCCTTTTGATAAAAGCTCTGCTGCTGTTGTTTCAGAAAGAAACTGTATAAGCTTTAAAACTTTTCCATCCTTTGTTACCTCAGCCCGTGCTGACTTTCGACCATTACCCATAGTAACAATCGTAATTTGATCCTCAGGAACCTCTACTCGATCTTTTAGTTGAACACTATAAAACTGCATTATAAGATCACCTCCTTATGTACCATGTATTCAGCATACCTGCTAAACCACACTAACGCAACAAAACTACATGTGAAAATTTTGAATGAATACAATGAATATTTAGAAGAACAACCTCTGCTATAAAACTGTACTACGGGAGGTGGCTTAAAAGTCTAAAGCTCAAGCCACGTTCACGAACCACCGTCCCACATAGTAAGAGAGTACTGACAATTCAATAAATCGAATCAGCAATTTCTAAGTACTCAATACGCCCAAGATCATTGAGCGCCAACAAATCCATTCGCGTTGATTACTCTACGCGAGGACGTGCAATGTTTACAACCAATTTTCGACCTTCAAGATCTGTGTCATGAAGTTGAGAAATTGCTTGTTGTGCAAGCTCAGGAGTGGACATAGTTACAAATCCAAATCCTTTGCTTCGGCCGCTATCGCGATCCTTAATCACTACTGCTTCAACTACCTCTCCCACTACTGCAAACATTTCTGCAAGGGATTGGTCTGTTACTGAGTATGGCAAATTGCCAACGTATAATTTACTTTCCATTTAATTTCACCTCCTTATCGATCAACACGTGATACCTAGCTGTGGGGAAATTATTCCTTCTGTTGCGTACCCTGCGCTTTTCACCTGTATTATACACCCATATGCCTAACTATGCCTGCCACAAAACAAATTGACAGTGTAGAACCTTGTAATTTACAGTTTTCATGTACACGTGTCTGATCATGCAAAGCATTGCGTAATAGTGTATTTTATACACCGCCCACTATGGACCATATTGTGGAATAAGATACATATCCGATATTTTTTTTGCAGACACACCCAATAATCCAACAATATATCGTGACGTTTCAGCCGGACTATACGAATCAAAAAGAAGATAGCTACCAGATGGGTCCCACCAAGGATTTCCATACACGGTGCCAAGCGAGGTTATGGCTTTGTCACTTGATCCTTCAAGGTAATATATGTCAGTTTTACCATCTCGTGTATCTACGAAAACCGAGCGAGTACCATCAGGCGAGAAAACAATACTTCGGGTGGATACAGGACCTAACTGTTGTTCAATGATGTTTTTGGGGATTTGATATACTGCATTTTTTCTTCCCCAGTAAGATTATCGCTATATTGCAACAAAACTTGTTCCGCACTGGCAAAAACCATGCCCCAGGCATATTGATCCATCACCGTAGTGGTTACCTTTTTTTCGAAACTATACCCATACGTGCCCTCTTGTGACGTAGGATCATCGTATTTTTTATACTCAGACCACATAACATAATCCTTTTTAGGACTCATCACAAACGCCCCAACAACTCCCAAGGTATTGAGCTTTCTGATCTTTCCGTCGACCATTGAATAAGAGAATAGATCGTAGCTATAGCTTTGTGCATCAGGCATCCCTCTCCACACAAGATATTCATCTTTCTGAGCCCACGAGACTTCACTAATCTGTGAATGACTACTTACTGTGGTTAGACCTAAACCGTCAACACTCACCACATATAAATAGGGAACGTAACTATTTCCACTTGCAGTTTTTATCATTTCACGAGTGCTCAGAAAAGCAACATATGTACCATTATTTCCCATAACTGAGTCATAATCTTCAGTTTCGCCTACACGTGGAATGAGTTGCGAAACGTTTCCTCCATCAAAATCAGCAACATATATACCTCTTTTCCCTTTTTCTCTATTTGACACGAACACCGTTTTTCCTTCAGGTACAAGATTAACGTCGAGTTCATACTGGATGGCAAGTTGAACCTCAAAACTTCTTGAGAGAAATCCTGGTTTTTCTACTGCAATATGCGCGGTTCCTGACGGAACGTCTGTAAACAAAAAGCCCCCATCCTCACCAGTTGTTTGTTTTTGATCTTCATACGAAACAGTTACTCCACGCAAGATCGAACCGTCTACATAGTCATACACAGTTCCACCAAGATCAGTTGTTGATACAAATACGTGCAAGCTAAACGTAAAATTATTCCGTCCTTTTTGCACATCAATGTCTGCCTCATAGGTTT
>CAYZXG010000127.1:0-3148 GCA_964482365.1 uncultured Candidatus Saccharibacteria bacterium
GTTTAGATGTATTCATAATTACCAGTGTACCGTGTAATACGTTCCTGTTGCTTCAAGTTTTGCCCTCATAAAACCACCGGCATCTGCATTGTTGGGTTCATAGTAGTAAAAATATTCACCGTTGTTTATAGGGTCCATGGGCAAGGTTGAAATATAGCCACCAGATACATACCTATGAAGTGCACTTGTGGCATCCCACGATGTACTTGGAGGGGCAGTGTGTGGTCCAGCACAAGGTGGATTTGGCGACCAGGTGCCAATGCTTGTTTCACACCAACCAACTTCGGGTGCCCATGCACCTGTATCTAGGCGAATTCTCTTTACTGCGGTGAGCATTTCATCAAGATCAGCAATGCGTTTTGCATCACGTGCGCGTGCCAGTGAGCCGCCAAATGATGAAATACCAATTCCTGCCAAAAGACCAATAATGACTATGACAACTAAAAGCTCAATGAGAGTGAAACCATCGTTTTGTGCTAGCGTATTCTTCTTGTCATGTAGCATCTTCATAAAGAGTATCACGATTGTTGGATACAAAATAGTAGTATAGTAGGAGTCGTTAGGTTTTGGTTTAAGGTAGTGTTTTATTAGATTTGGCCCTTGGTGGCTGATATAATTGAAGTATTATCCTCCCACATATATTTTCGGTAGTTATACATAAAAACATAAAAAGCGCCAACATTGTTGCAATATTAGTGTTCATTGTATTCCTGGGTACGTTTCTTAGGGTTTACAACATAGACTCAAAAGAGCTGTGGTATGACGAAGCGGTTACTTCAAAAATTGTTAGTTATCAATATAACGAAATTTTTACCTTGTCTAAAGCTGACTTTCACCCTCCTTTATATTATGTAGTATTAAAATCATGGGTGACCATTTTTGGTGATTCTGAGTTATCATTACGATTTCCTTCTGTCATTTTTGGTGTATTAACAATAGTGGCAACCTATTTTCTAGCAAAATATGTAACATCAAATACAAAAAAGGCACTGTGGGCTTCACTAATTATTGCAATTAACCCATTTCTTATTATTTATTCAAAGGAAGCGCGGTCGTATTCGTTGATGGCATTGTTAATAGTTTTGACGACGCTTGTGTTTTTAAAAGCGGTAGAAGACAAAAAGTATTTCCATTTATCACTATTATTGCCCCTTTTATTTTTAACACACTACATGACTATATTTGGGATTGTATTTTTTTCGATTTGGACACTATTTCGCGATAAAAAGTTTGCCCCATATCTTGTTCCACTCCTTGTCATTATTATGATATGGATTCCGATTATCCGAGATAATGCCAACACCCAAGGGTTGCAATGGATCCCAGAGTTACAATGGAGTAGGATTCCAGAAAGCGTTCATTCGTTTGTTTTAGGCGTAACGAGTAGTAGTACTGGAATAACATCCCCGATTAACCCGTTTCCGCTACGAACAGGTTTCGTTTCCAACATTATTTTTATTTTCATAATTGTTTCAATTTTTTTGGCAAAAAACTTTTCTCGCAAAGAAACATTACTTTTTCTGTGCGGTCTTATCCCCATAATACTCATTATATTAATGGACATTATTCTTGGAAAACATGCTTATTTGGAACGATACCTAATTGGTTATGCAACGCTATTACTTATCTATTTTGTGATTATTCAAAAGAAAGTAATCATATTATTGCCTTATGTATTTTTAAGCATTTATTTAGTAATCACTTTTGTACCATCTAATTTTGGCTACCGAGAACTTGCAGAACATAATGCCGACAAAGCGGTCGTAATGGCAGACGCAACAGCATACATTAATGCAAAATACTATACAGATAATATAAAATTACAAAGCGGAGACTGGAAAGAGTGGGTAATTATCAACAGTGATGATATTTACAATCCCAAGGATCCAACTGAAGATTATTATTTAGTGAGTGTCGAAAAAATTGAGGGTTGGCAGGCAAAATACATGGTCGGTAGATTTCACTTTTATGAATATGACGGATCGAACTAAAAAGACCGTGTTGATAGGGCCACTGATGAATCGCTTGCAGATATATGTTTAAACTAATGTTGCCATCCGAGTTCTTTGGCTGTGTATCGATTAATAACGAATTGATTATTTTCACGAATATGACTGAATTGCGCACTTACCGAGCGGCGATTTTCAAAGTCTTCTTTGGTACTGTACATGTTACCGCAATATAGGTCACTTGCTCTTTGAGGGAAAAGAGGGTTTTTATCGAGGTCACCGAGTCCGTCCTCATTACAATATGATGCCACACTCCTCACATTATCGACAAATCTGTATTTATCATTCGCCCCCAGCAAGTGTCCATACTCATGGATAAAAACAAAGAGATTGTTATCAATGGAGCCAGTAATGTCAAAATATGGTCCCGAAACCCAGTTTTCTGGAGGAACAGGAACGTTTATATAGGCGTTTCCTTGATACACAGTTGATGGCACGTAGTCATTGATATTTAAATCTCCATCAGTATTTAAATAGGGTCATGACTTGATTTTACGACATTTCTCTCGTCGTTATCTAGTCAAGACCCAAAATAAATTCACTATTGGTAATGGCTGGAAACGTGTTATCAAGTCCCAAAACTGTGATTGGTGTATTACTTGGCAATGGCGAAATTTCATCTGGATTAGGTTTGGGTTTTCTATTTGGATTTGGTAGGGGAGTTGGAGTCGAAAAAATAATAATTTCACCCATATGCATTGGAGAAGGTGTAAGTTCTTGTGTAGAAGGATTGTTTGTCTGATTAAGGTTGGTGGTTGTGCGTGTAGTAAGGTAAATACCACTGGCAATAATAGTTACAATGACGAGTACAACAAGAGTTTCAATAACTGCAAAACCAGAGACTATTTGTCGAGTCACAATAATAATGTACAAACGAAAATACGCTATGTCAATTAGGTTGATTTTTAGAAAGTATATTTCGAACAGGAAAAAGGTTGTTTGAATGGTGTGCTGTGTACTGGACGGATACTATTATCCACTAAACATCGAATGTTTAGTTTTGCTTTGTAGAAGGATATGCAAGCAAATTGCTAACAGAATTTCACGTACTATTGGATTGATTCAAGTAGTTTTCTGTAGAAAAGAGGCTAAACACCCTTCAGCGTCAACAGAGTCAACACTGGATGTTGACGTGGTTG
>CAYZXG010000128.1:0-1501 GCA_964482365.1 uncultured Candidatus Saccharibacteria bacterium
TTATTATGGCAGCCTCTTCGGCTAACTATACCACCCTAATGTTTCCTAGACCCTTAGTTAAAGTAAAGGGCGTTAGGGGAGCAATCCTCTAACGCCCTTTTTTGTTATGGCGTGCTGTTCCATTTTTGTATAAAGTGATAACAGTAGCCAAAATACCTTGTGTTACTATAAAACCTGTCATGTCCCATTTGCTCGAAGGATTAAACGATATTCAACTCAAGGCAGTAACTCATGGTGATGGTCCTATGATGGTTCTTGCAGGCGCAGGATCAGGAAAAACCAGTGTGTTAACCCGCCGCATTGCGTGGCTTATTGAGCAAGGCGTTGACCCCTCATCAATCGTTGCCATCACCTTTACCAACAAAGCGGCAGGGGAGATGAAGCAGCGCGTTCACCATCTCCTTTCACCAGATGAGCTATCTTCTCAAAAATCCAATCTCAATAATCCCTCCTCATCGGCGGGCACGCAAAAATCCTTTCCCGTTATGGGTACATTTCACGCCTTGTGCGTGCGTATGCTGCGCAAAAATGGTCACCACATCGGGATTCCTAATAATTTTTCAATTTATGATGAAACTGACGCGAATGCTCTCATTAAACAGATTATGAAGAAACGCGATATATCAATAAAAAAGATTAACCCGAAAGCGATCAAGGCAGCGATTTCGCAGACAAAAAACGAACTTATTACGCCGCAAGAATATGTTAGCTTAGCACGAGGCTATTTTCAAGAAACTGTTGCAAAAATTTACCCAGAATATCAAGCCCTCCTTCGTGAGAATCAAGCGCTGGATTTTGACGACCTATTAGTTATGACGCTTGAGTTACTTACCACATCCGAGCAGGTACGTTCGTATTATCATCAGAACTGGCAGTATCTGCTGGTGGATGAATATCAAGATACCAACAAGGTGCAGTATGGACTCACTAAACTTTTAGCTGAACATACCCGAAACATTGCAGTTGTGGGTGATGCGTCACAATCGATTTACGCATTTCGAGGTGCTGATCTACGGAATGTAACTCAATTCATGTCAGATTATGCTGATGCAACAGTTTACAATCTTGAGCAAAATTATAGATCAACCCAGAATATTCTGCGCACAGCAACCGATATTATTAAACCAAACAAAGGTTCGCACCCCATTTTGGATCTATGGACACAGCAGGGAGAGGGTGAGCGCATTAGTTTGTACGAGGCCGCAAGCGGTGATGACGAGGCAAAATTTGTAGCTGAACAGATATCGTCTGGTGTAAACGCCACGGAAGGTGCTCAGTTTACCGATTTTGCCATCTTATATCGCACAAATTCACAATCGCGAAGTTTTGAAGAATCTTTTATACGCGCAGGCATTCCGTATCAAATTATTGGTGGGGTTAAGTTCTATGAACGACGTGAAATCAAAGATTTAATCGCATATCTTCGGTTAATTTACAACGAAGTGGATTCTGTAAGTTTTGATCGTATTGTAAACGTTCCTCCTCGTGGGATAGGTGAAGT
>CAYZXG010000128.1:1601-3077 GCA_964482365.1 uncultured Candidatus Saccharibacteria bacterium
GCGGCATTTTTGGAGTCAGTTTCGTTGCTTGAACAAACGGATATCGCGCAAAATGAAGGTGGAGCGGTAAATCATCAAGGATTATCGCTTGATAACCGCGTTACTCTTATGACGCTTCATGCCGCAAAAGGACTTGAGTTTCCAACGGTGTTTCTGGTGGGTCTTGAGGAAGGACTATTTCCTCACTCCCGGTCACTTGACGATACGTTTCAACTCCAGGAAGAGCGAAGACTAGCTTATGTTGGTATTACGCGTGCTATGAAGAAACTATATATCACGTATGCGCGGTCACGAACAACATTTGGTTCGTTTTCTGCAAATATACCGAGTAGGTTTTTAAAGGATTTGCCCAACGACATTGTAGATTTCCAAAAGTCGGAAGCGGCGTTTGATACCTTAAAACGGTGGAACAGATACGATGACTATGCTACAGATCCCCTGAATGATTGGGAATAAAAAAAAGAGTTCCATCCTTGTAAGGACGAAACTCTCTTATTGTTTTTATAGCGCCATGTCCTGATATTGAACACGGTCAATTATGTATTGGGCGATCGATCCGTAACCTTTCCACGAAACGTTAATCCATGTCGCAATAGTTTCTTTTACCGAAACTTTTATCTCAAAAGTCACGGTCTCAAACGTCAGGGTGAAGGTGTTTGTTCCTTCGTCAAAAACGACAATTTTAGGTTCACCAAGGTTTTGGAGTTCATGAGATTTGTTGGGGAGCTGCTGCCTAACCCGTTCAAAACACAAATCCAAAACCGCTTGTTTTGCAATTTCTTCGGTCCGGCATTCGGATTGAATTTGCGTCATTATTGATCCTTGTCTATGAAAGTCTGATCATTGTGAAACGGTAAACCCCAATTTCAATTATCTGAAAAGGATTTTTAAAAAGGGTGATACTAATTTGCGCTCCATTTCTTACCAGGGCTCGTTCCTTTGTCTGGTCGATCACATGGACAAGAGCGTCTTTCTGATCAACAGATAGCACCATTGGTATTTCGGGCAGTGGGACAATGAGTAGTGTCCAATCTCGTTCAACAGGCTTTCCCTCTATAAAGCGGAAAAGACCAACCCCGTTAAGAAACAATACGTCCTCACGGATTTCTAGGTGAGCATCGACGCTGATTGGAGAAAGAAAAATTTCGAAAGGTACTTGAAAAATTGTGCCAGCTATATATTGCGTATGCAAAGTGGGTCTCCTTCTGAGTATGTAAAAGAACTGATTTGGTCACAATTTGACACATCGTTTATCAGACAGGCAAATTATACCAGAACATATAAAAAAGGGCTGCCGATGTTTTGGCAACCCCTTTTTGATGTGTGTGCAATTTTTTTAGCGCTGATCCTCGGATTCTGTCTCCACAAAGTAAACAGGTGGGCAGATCCCTGACTTTTGGACTTTGAGAAAGTCGATGACAATTTTTATGTTTTTTTTTTTTTTTTAATGCTACGGCGGCCACCGAGAAGGTCTCA
>CAYZXG010000129.1:0-2996 GCA_964482365.1 uncultured Candidatus Saccharibacteria bacterium
CCGGATGTTGGGGAGAATATCGACCAGATAGGAATGAAGTTATCATTTGTCCGTGGAAGGTTGAAGAATCAATAGATAAAACTCTAGCAGAACTTATAAATCATGAGATTACTCATCTTGAACATCCCGAAGCTAATGATTGGGCATATAGTGAGAAGGAAGATTATATAGAGCAATTTCAGGCCAAACGAAATTCGACTTCCTCTCAAGGACGAATATAGCATGTGTACGGTTTTGGAAATCGTAATTTTGAGGCCGATCAAACTCGACTCGAGAGTACTGAGAGGCTAAGTAGGCAGTGAAAACCACAACTCAATACCTTCTTTCTGATCGTGGGTGATGGGAAGTTTTAAGACTTCTGATAATTTTACCCATTCAATCTTATCGATTGTTGATTCACCGTCAACGTGTTTTTCGATAATATCGCCGCTTACGTATGTGCATTCGCGCATGATTACATTAATTTGTACAAAGTCATTTTCTTTGTTATATTCCCAGTTCCACACGTAAAATGGTCTGCCGGGTTTGCAGGTTATTCCTGTTTCTTCTTGAACTTCACGTATGAGTGCCTCATCTGGTTTTTCACCAAACTCAATCCTTCCGCCTGGAAGCCCCACGTTCCTGTAATTGAATTCTCGTTGCCGTATTTGTTCGCAGAATAGTGAATTAAAAGAATTGAGTTTTCACGAGTTACCAGTGCTTTTTGAGCAAATTGTTGAATCTGCATAGCATTATTATAACGGTTTTGAAAGAGAGTAGCCAAGGTCTGAAATGTAGGACAAGAATGCAACTCCTCGTGAAGTAATTTTATACGATTGTGTTGGTTCATTAAGTTCGCAAAAACCTTTTTTAAATAGTAGTTGCAGGTAGTTTTCAAGCATCCAATTTTCAAACATTTCTGGAAATTGTTGTTTTTGTTGTGCAAAATATTGAACAAGGTCAGAACTTGGGATACCACTCGGTGTATTGCGTAAAACATGAAGTAACCATAACTGGCTGCCAAAGATAAGGTTATATGTACGTTCAAAATCGATCTGCATATCTTTTAAGGCAAGTTCATCATCATTGGAACTAGTAGTCTGAGTCTCAAGAGTTTTTTCCGCCTGCTCCTCCTGTTTGGGAGTTATAGCTATCCTAAAACAAACTGACTTTACTATGAGATCTAACTGGTCAGTTTGTTGCTATAGGGATAGCTTTTAAGTTGTCTCTTTACGACAATTTGATTTGGGACAACTATATCTCCTGCGTTTTTTGCTTTTCGGCATCAAACACAAATCCACCAGGTAATTGCGCTTTTGATAATCGGTTAATAAACTGCGCAATTTGTCGTCTGAACGTTTCGACTACATATACGATCATAATTGGCCAGATAAGGACTTTGAGATATTCGAGCAAAACGTCAAGATCAAACATATTGTGCGTATTATACAAAACGTGGAGGCTTAAGTACTGGATGGCTTTGCTATCAACCATAAACGTTTTGACATCGCGGGGATAATTCTCAGACAATCTTTGCGTTTGGCACGTATAATAGACGCACATTAATTCCTATGGGATTAAGAAATCATTGATCGTTTATTGCACTTTTACGTTGCAACCATTTTAGGAGGTGTATATGGGAAGAGTCCTCATTATTGTGTGGTTATTAATCGTTGTGGGTTTGGTCGGATACATTCAACTTGGTTCGAACCAACCGGCTGGAGTAAATAATGTTCCGCAGCTACCAAATATTAGTGGAATCATTTCTCAGCCACAGAATAATGCATTGCTGAAACTAATTACACAACCGCAAGCAATGTCGCAGCCGCAGCAAGTTGCCCAATCGCAACCGTCCGTTCAAACACAACAAGTTGCACAGCAAGGCTCACCGGTAATGGGTGGGAGTTGTCAAGGAAGCGATTTGGGCGATGACACGAAGTTTAATAGTGGGCTTTACTGCTCAATCCAGTGTGCCAGTGGGACAGCATATTCACAGGTTTGGACCGTAAAAGGTTCCTGTGGTACAAGTGTGTCTTCAGGTGGCCTCTCTGCGCAAGGTGCGAGTAGTGAGACGTCAAATACTCAGTACCAAACGCAGTCAGCTGCTGGTTCATCCGGTGGAAATGTAAAGCCAAGTGATGCGTTTATGCGGCAGGTAATTACGGCGCATACATCCGACCCTGAATACCAGCGATTTTTGTTTGCGTTATATCGGACAGAGTCAGGTACGATACCGGATTGCACTACAGCAACGCGTACCGATTACCATGCACCAACTGCACGGACTTTTTACACGATCGGTTGTTACCAGATCTCCAGTCAATACTGGGGAGATGCGGTTGCAAGATCTGGTTTAGGAGGAACGTTTGAAGATTGTGTCAAGCCGGATTATGCAATAAAAGTCATCGAAGCATACATGGCTCGTTATGCACCAGGGGCGATTGCAAATCGTGAGTGGGAGCGTATTGCACGTATTCATAACAAAGGCCCAAATGGGATGACAAATCCCATGTCTGACCCAGAGTGGGCAGCTGTGCAAAAGTTTTGGAGTTACTGGTGAGAACATTCGGAGGAGGGAATCACAAAAGGCATGGGTTTCGCTAAACGCGGACCCATGCCTTTTTTATTGAGCGTATTACCTTTTAAAAGGGGGCAATATCGGTTCCAAGGTTCATTATCTTCACAAAACCCTTTTGGTATGCAGGAACATAAGCCAGAATACCGTTAAGAATTATTACAAGAAACATGTACAGCCCAAGATACCCGGCAATGAGGGTAATTCCTAGCATCATTGTTGCTGCTCGTGGTTTTTCTTTTCTTAAAAAGCATATAGCACTGCATGCAAAAACGACAAAGTAAAGTGTACTAAGAACGTAGTGCAAGACTGTAAAATCAGCAAGTACATCGGGAAGTGGTGCGATCGGAACATGCATTGAAAACCTCCTCGTTTAGTTGTTAAGATTCAATTCACGTTTAATAAATACAAAGTCTAGTATAACTGATTTATTTTGAGCAAC
>CAYZXG010000130.1:0-2956 GCA_964482365.1 uncultured Candidatus Saccharibacteria bacterium
TATTTCTTACGGTTTAGCTTGCCACCTTTCACTTTCTTCTCAACCTTTTTCTGCACTGTTTTAATCGTATCCAAATATGATTTTTCTACATCGCTCAAGGTTTTGGCTTGGTATTTTTTATATTCCGTTTCAGCTTTTTTCATCGCTTCGGCATGACTTACGAAGCCGGATTCTGTAAGAACTTTTTTGTCAAAAACACTTATTAAATTATCAAGCTGGACGATCCAATCCTTCATATACGTCGGCTCGTGATCCATCGCCTTCACTTCAGCCAAATCAAAAAAGGCGGAAACGATATTGTTCAGTATTTTCAGCTCTCTCTCGTCAAGATAATTTTTAGCTATAGCGATATCTTTTTTACTTACGCCTCCATTAGAAAAACTAAGCAATCCCATAAACGGTTTGCCGGCATTGGCTCGCAAGGCAATGACCTCGGTAGCGGTATTCCCATGTGCAGCGTAGTGCAGTTTATTTTGCACGATCTTGAAAAATTTTATGGATTCCAACGCTTTTGGGTTGTAATCAAGACTCGTAGCGTACAAGTCGAGCACCTGACGGTACAAAACCTTCTCGCTACTGCGAATATCACGAATACGATCGAGAAGCTCATACCAATATTTGCCACCACCACTTTCTTTGAGAAGTTCATCATTCATCGTAAAACCTTTGACGATGTATTCATTTAGCCTTTTGGTTGCCCAGATACGAAAATTTGTTGCGATACTTGATTTTACTCGATATCCAAGAGAAATAATCATATCAAGATTATAGAACGGCAATTCACGCTCTACTTTGCGACCACCTTCAATGCGAACATGTCGGAAATTCCGACACGTTGCCGGTTCGCCAAGTTCACCCTCTTCGTAGATGTGCTTGATATGCTCAACGATATTGGTGCGTGATGATTGATAGAGTTTGGCAAGCTGTTGTTGGCTTAACCATACCGTTTCTCCAGTCAGGCGTACTTCGATCCTTGGTTCATCGCCTTCGCCTTGATATATGATGATTTCGTTGTTGGGTACGTTTTTTTTCATAGATTTATTTATTACCCTCAATATCCGCCACGATCTCATCAATCGCCGTGCGGAGTTCATTTTGTCTTGCAACAATCTTGGCAATTTTTTTGTTGAGTGTGGTAATGTCCACTACTTCGCGAGTATCCTCTGCCACTACATAGCTTGAAACGGCAATGTTGTAGTCATTTTCGGCTATGGTTTTATTATCAACAAGCTTGGCAAAGTACTCTATATCTTTGCGATTACTAAATGCCTCTAGAATTTTTAGCCTATTTGTTTCACTCAGTTTATTTTTATTTCCACCTCGTACAAACTCAGCGGATGCATCAATAAAGAGTGTTTTATTATCTTTCTTGCTTTTTTTCAACACAATTATGCATGTTGCAATCGGAGTTCCAAAAAATAAATCAGGCGGAAGTTGGATAACAGTATCAATATAATTATTTTCCACTAGATACTTTCTTATCTTTTGTTCTGCTCCACCTCGATAAAGAACTCCTGGATATTCAACAATTGCAGCCGTCCCAGTTGTCGAGAGCCATGAAAGCATATGCATGGTAAATGCGAGATCTGCGTAATTTTTTGGTGCAAGTACTCCAGCTGGAGAAAATCGCGGATCATTTATAAGCAGAGGATTAGCATCACCATCCCACTTTATTGAGTATGGAGGATTAGAAACAATTGCATCAAATGGTTCGTCATCCCAGTGTTTTGGATCGGTGAGTGTGTCTCCATGTGCAACATTAAAATTGTTGTAGTTAATATCATGTAAAAACATGTTGATACGACACAGATTGTAGGTAGTAAGGTTTATTTCTTGCCCAAAAAATCCCTGTCTCACATTTTCTTTGCCCAAAACTTTTGCAAATTTGAGCAGTAGCGAACCCGAGCCACAAGCGGGGTCGTACACTTTGTTTACTTCTGTTTTACCAACTGTGGTGATTTCTGCAAGAAGCTCGCTGACTTCTTGAGGAGTATAAAACTCTCCACCAGACTTACCAGCATTTGAGGCGTACATAGTCATCAAAAACTCATAGGCATCTCCAAATGCATCGATCGTATTGTCTGAGTAATTACCAAGTCGTAGATCGCCGATAGACTCAAAGAGTTTAGTGAGCTTTTGGTTTCGCTTTTCTACTGTACTACCAAGTTTATTGGAATTTACATCAAGATCATCAAACAAACCCCGTATGTCATCTTCACTGTCTGCACCTTTTGCGGAGTTTTCAATATTGCGAAAAACGGTGGTAAGAGTTTCGTTGAGGTTAGCATCGTTGCGAGCGTTCTTGCGAACATTAATAAAAAGCTCACTTGGTAAGATATAAAATCCTTTTTCTTGCACAGTATCAGCTCGACCAAACTCTGCTTCTTTGTCAGAAAGAGTAGCGTAATCAAAATCTTTCTTGCCTGCACGATGCTCATCGGCATTTATATAGTTGGTGAGATTTTCACTAATGAAGCGGTAAAAGAGTATCCCAAGCACATATTGTTTGAAATCCCAGCCATCCACGCTTCCTCGAAGATCATTAGCAATTTGCCAAATAGCGCGGTGTAGCTCTGCACGTTCTTGCTCTTTTGTCATGTTTGAATATTCTCTTTTGAAATTTGCCATACGACTATTCTGTCTCAATTACTAATTTATTCCTTGGCCTATTATAGTCGAAAAATCATCTTTAAACATAAAATGCCTTTGATGTTTTGATTTAGTCTAGCAAATCGAAATTTATTGTTGACAAATACTATTAGCCGATATGTCAAGTACCTAATTTAATAGACAGGTAATTGATAATGTCAGGCGTACCTACTAAGCATTTTCCTTCATCCATTCTTCAACATCAACACAATGTGGGCATGTATTTCCGTAATAGAAAACAGGAGTTTCATCACTTGCCGTCGGTGTCTCGGAAGTATCTTGGTTTGTTTGGACTTCTGTATTATCT
>CAYZXG010000131.1:0-2944 GCA_964482365.1 uncultured Candidatus Saccharibacteria bacterium
ATTATTCAAATCCCGAATCTCGAATTGCGAATTTTTCTCAAATATCCATGGGTTTTCCAGCACTCCGCGTCCAATCATAACGCCATCTAATCCGTGTTCTTCAATTTTTTCTAGTCCCTCTCCCCTACTTTTTATATCTCCGTTGCCAATAATTATTGTTAAAGGTGAAATGGTATCTCGTAATTTTTTGGCTTTTGCAATTTCGTCCCAGTGATTGGGAACAGCGGATAATTCTTTGGTAGTTCTCCCGTGAATGATCAATGCGTCAAGGTTTTGTTCCAACAAAAACCCAATCCAATCTTCAGTTTCTATAGTTTTAAACCCTATTCGTGTTTTCACGCTGATAGGTAAATCCCCTGCTCCTTCGCGTGTGGCTTCAATAATCTTTTGTGCCTTAGGATGATCGTTAGTAAGGGCGCTACAGCAACCTCTTTTTATGACTTTTGGAACGGGGCATCCCATGTTTATATCGATTCCATCAAATCCACGCTTTACCATATCTTGTGCCGCTTTGTAATAGCTTTCGGTGGTAGTTCCCCAGATTTGAGCAATAAGAGGTTTTTCGATTTCGGTGAACTTAAGGCGTTGACTTACCATATCGGCACCTTTTGAGTCTAATCCATCAACACTCGTAAATTCTGTAAACATAATGTCGGGTGGAGCGCAGGACTGAATCACGCGTCTAAAAACGGTGTCGGTTACGTCTTCCATAGGTGCAAGAGCAAAAATGGGTTTTGGTAGGTTTTGCCAAATATTCATGTGTGCATAATATCATTGGAGGATAAAGAAAGAGCCACGTCATCGACGTGGCTCTTTTAGAGGTAACGTACCGAGGCGCCTTGTAAAAGCACGCCCCGGCACGGAGATTTTTAGGGAACTGGTTCAAGCAGGAGAATATTCATTTTCTGCTTGCCAACTTTTTGACCCGCAGTGACGCTTTCGACGGTGTATCTTCCGACTTCAGGAAGATTAGAACCGTTTGTTGCTTCCATCTTTTTTTTCTTCAGGCAAACCCTTTGCCCTACTGCAGGCTGGTTACCACAAACAATTGCTACACGATCTCCGCCAGGGCCATTTTTCACTCGCACAGCGTACATGTCAAAACCTCTTTCTAGGTTGTTTGATAAAACGATGAAATGACTAGATCTGACCTGACTACAGACGACAAAGACGAAGCAAGGTTACCGGTTTTCCCGTTTCGGGATGCTCATACCCTCTGGTAATATCGATAACCGTATGTCTTCCTGTCTGAAATACAGCCGCCGGATGACCAGGAATTGATTTGACAGAATTGGGTTTGATATCAACGTTATCCCCAACTTGGAGTCTGCGCCACCTGCGAATAACTCCTACACTGTCTTTATTGTCGTTGCTACAATCTCTTACAAGATAGGGGCGTTTTCTTTTCATGGTGCGGAGTGTCCTTTCGAATTGTGATTACCAGATAAAAAACAGTGCCAATATTGTTGGTACAAAAACAAAGAATGTCCACGCAATCTTGCCCAACAGTGCAACTTCAAAAATGAAGCTGAGACCAAGCGATATTGATCCGAGAAGCAAAAGCGGCAGACAAGAAATAATCAATAGGAGTGCAACAATGTAAACATGTTCGATTTTTCCAAAAAACGTTTAATTATAGGCGAGAGAATTCGTACAGGCTCGTTCATCTTTTAATCCCCCGTGGATGTTAGGTTGCGAGTATTTTCCCCGGCTTAATAACTTTGTCAGAAAAGATTATTAAAGGACTACAAAAGCTATTACTGCGGTGATTTTACTCTAAATTGTCGCGCACGTCAACACTACGGGTCTATTGGGTTTTTTGAATCGTTACCATTTGAAACGATCTGAGTATTGATTGATATGCGTTTTGTTGGAGAAAATTCAGTTCTTCGCAATAAACTAGCGTATGAGGGTGGCAGACTGAACATAGCAGGTTTATTTCATTCGGATCCCAAAAGCTTCCGCCACGAATACCAGCATTGTCATACTCACCCCACGATGAATCGTACACGAATGAGTTAGGGTACTTTTCATCCCGTTCGCACCCAAACTGCACAAAATCAGTATCGAGATTACCGTCTTTATCGGTAGCGATTTGAAGATGTAAAATTCCACCGGGTAATACCCTATGCCAAAGTTTTGGAAGGAATTCATATATAACTGATTTTGAGTTATACATAATCATGCCCGCGACTACAATCGCAAGCTCGCCGGGGTATGTAAGGATGTCGAATGCATCACCGTGAATGACTTTCACGTTAAGCTGCTCAGGCCAGCCATCTTCCAATGATTGTCTGTACCAGTGTTCGTCGGTTTCATAACAAAGGCATGGGTATTTTCTTTGCGTTTGTTTAGCAATATATCTAATGTTGCCACCCAATCCGAATCCAAGTTCGACTGCAGTTCCAGTTGTGGGAAGATTACAAAGTTTAAGTGCTTTAACAATACCGGGATTGGGCTTTGTAAAATCAGGTCTTGGCTGAATATTCATGTGACTACTCCCTTCTGAATGGTTTATTCAACATGTACTGTTAACGAGCAATTTACGAGAAAGATCATTATATCGTATGAGACAAAACGATTGATGCTATCGAATTTGCATATTGAATGTGTATATTGTACAACTATACGAGCAATACTATCAGATTGGTCCTTATAAGCTATTAGGGGGAATTATGGAAAGTAGTGGCGGTGGTGGTGTCGTGTTTCTGTTTGTTTGAGTGATAGGGGCGTGCCTCTGGTGGGGATATAAAAACTTGATCGATTTGATCGAGCTCACCATTGAAAATGGCCCTAACTGGGGGGTCGTATTTTTGGACGCGTTAATTGTTGCTCGGTCTTGGAGGATTGCTATCGCGAGAATAATTTGCATGAAAAAGGCCCGGTACATTGAGTACCAGGCCTTTTGAGTATTGAGCAAGAATCACTTAGTAACAACATCTTG
>CAYZXG010000132.1:0-2816 GCA_964482365.1 uncultured Candidatus Saccharibacteria bacterium
ACAGGCTCTTTGATAATTCAGGAGGAGAATGTCTGAATATCAGAAGAATGGAGTAATAGTCTCTTAGTTCGTCAGGTAACAAGACGATTATAAAATTAAAGTTGAGAATTTTGTTGCTTGAGCAACTTCCCCAGCGGGATTTTTGGTTTTTAATACGAATTGAGCTATATGGGAATTCATAGAAACTGTTGTACTGCGCAACATGTTGTGTGATTATTTTCCTGGCATTTTCCTTCTGGCTTTTATAGTCTGCAATTAGGAGTATAGGTTTTTCCATAGTGCAAGTTTACGATATGCGAAAAGAGTATAGGACTTGTGTTGTTGTCTTTCAATTTCTGATAGCATGGGTGGATAAGAAAAAATAACGGGTTTGAAAACAATTTGGGAGTTTTTCCGAGGGAATCATTAGATTTTATTGCGCCACAAGAAGCAGCGCCAATGGTTGAGGTTGCAAATGTATTCGAGACGCGTGCTTTGCTTGATTTGCCGGAGGGGATCGGTTGGGCATGGGATGAGCAATCTCATATGTCCGGAACCGATCGTATGTATGCCGAGATAAAGTCGATTTCTGAATCATATCCTAAAATTGATTTTGTTAATTCGGGTCGAATTCTTAATCGTGAACAATTTGCCCAAAAGTATGCTAACGAAATCGGATTAAATGGAGGGTACATCGAGTACATAACAAAGGTACTTCTTGAGCGTTATCCGAACCTACAGCTTATGCGTGGTGGATCACTGCGAGTTCAAAATGGTGTTGCCGTGCTTGAAGGAGGCTCTTCGGGAACTGATTTCTTGTTAGGGAGTGTTGGCGCCGTGAACTATGCATACAGAGATCACGATGGAAACTCTCGAAAAGGGCCGGTGATGTATTGTGTTCCTTGGTCCACCGTAATCCGTGATAGGAGACTTTTTATGATTGGTTCTCATACGGGGTATGATTTTGGTCTTACACCTCGGGATCATAGCGAGGAATATTATGATTGGTGCAGAGAAAATCTTAAGGTTATTCGATTGCCCGATGATCCTGCACGGTTACCAGATATAAAAAACGTTCTCAGATCCAAGTCAATACAGTAGAGTCTTTATTAAGTGTCATGAGCGTTGATCACTCAAGTGTTTCGGTGGTAAGAAGTTTTACTTCGGAAGGAAGAAGGATTTTAAATTCGCCCTCTGCTAGGTTTCCCAGTTTAAACGATCCAATCTGAACACGAATTAATTTAACGATGGTAAGACTAACGTAATTCGCCATGCGTCGGATTTGGTGTTTTCGTCCTTCTTTTAGCGTGATCGAAAATCGATGTGGATCAAGTACCGAAATTGCAACCGGAAGCGTTGGGCCATCGTCAAGTACAATACCTGATTCGAGTTTTAATAAGGTGTGTGGGTTAATTTCTCCTCGAACCATAACGATGTATCGTTTTCAATAGTATGCTCTGCACTTGTTAGTTGCGCTGTTAGAACGCCGTCGTCGCTTAATATGATCAATCCTTCGCTTGCTTTATCGAGTCTTCCAATGGTGTTCAGGTGAGAAAATTGTGGAAGCAGATCAAATACACTTGTGCCTTCTTCAAAAATTTTTGAGGAACTAATATTGCGAGGTTTGTAATAGGCGACGGTGGTTTTTGAATCTATGACGCCAACGATTTTTACAACATCTGTCTCGGGATTAATTTGTCTGCCTAGATCTGTGACGACTTTGCCATTTACGGTAATCTTACCTTGCGTCATGAGTTTTTCAGTTTCACGGCGGGAAGCAATTTTTTGTTGTGAGAAATATTTTGAAATGCGCATGGATGTGTGTTTAGGTCTGTCTACATAAGTAACGATGCTCCAATAATTGCCAAAACTCCTGCTATCATCTTACGCTTAATGTTGTTGCGTTCGCGTAAAAGTATAATTCCGAGGAGAACGGTAAAAAGGGTAGAGGTTTGAAGTAGGGGTATAACCCGAGTGGCTTCGGTTAGCGCAAGTGCTTTTAGCTGAAGCAGGTATCCAACAACGTTAAGTGCTGCAAGAATTAAGATTTGTTTATAGGCACGACGATATTCAAATGTCAGTTCATGTAATTTTACTGATGGTAAGAAAAGAAGGAGAGCAGGAATTGTCCAGACTAAAACGTTATACCCTTCGGTTGAAAAATATTCGACGCCGCGTTTATCAAGCATCCAGGCGATTCCAATTAAAATACTAATTCCAACGCACAGCAGGATTCCCTTTATCGACGAATTGGTTTTTGTTTTGGTGAACGATACCAATACAAGAGAGATGAGAATTAATCCTGCTCCAACAGCTTTGAACGGTGTTAGTGATTCGGAATATAAAAAAAGAGATCCTGCAAATGCAACTAATACGCTTACGTTTTGAACCGTTGTCATTACAGAAGCATCAAGTAGTTTTGCAACGATAAACCTGCCTCGTTCGTACACTCCGTAACACACTGTTGCGACAAAAAGCAAAACCCACGCATCAATTTGAGTCGGGATTTTAATTGAGTTGTACGATCCGCTCAAGAAAAAATAGCCAATAGAGATCAGTGCACCAAAACTTGTGAAAATGATGGCAATGGCGCGCGGGTATGTTCCGTCAACTGCAAGAACCCGTTGTAACAGATTAAGGCTGGTAAAAAACAGTACTGAACCGATTGCAAAGAATGCCCACGACATCTTTGTATTATATATCCTCGCTCAGTAACCAAACTAAACAAAGTTAGTGGTATGGTCGATTATTTGCTGTTGCGTAGCTAATTGGTTGGCAATGCTTTTGCATGGGAACATGAGAGGGGTTTGTAGTTATGGTCTTTGGCTTATAGGCTA
>CAYZXG010000133.1:0-2808 GCA_964482365.1 uncultured Candidatus Saccharibacteria bacterium
TCGTGGCGGGTTCGTCTAGTCCGGTCAGGACGCCAGGTTTTCATCCTGGTAACACGGGTTCAAATCCCGTACCCGCTACCAAGGTAAATTACAAGTAATTTACCTCGAAGAAAATGTATGCATTTTCTTCACAGAAACTTCCCAGCTGATTTCTTTAACCCTTAGCTAGTTACAATTAATTATTCTAACTCCTTTTAACTTATACCTATCGCCGCCTCCTGTTACTTGTTACGATTTACGGGTTACTAATTACTAGTTACCAATTACGATTTACGAATTTCGATTTACCAGTTACGATCTACTCACCCAATGCTACAATTCACTCATGGATTTTTCTCACCAAAGAATCGCCATTGTTCATGACACGTTCTATCAATACGGCGGAGCTGAGAGGGTAGTTGATGCGCTTTGCGAAGTTTTCCCAAGCGCTGATGTATTTGTTTCTCGATTTAGTAACAATCCCTCAGTTAAACACCTCGTTTCAAAAGTTACCAAAACCACCTTTTTACAACACCTTCCCTGGGTACCATTGATAAATAAGCTTTATGTGCCACTTCTTCCGCTTGCGTTTGAATCACTCGATTTACGTTCGTATGACATAGTTATTAGTTCAACCGCACATTTTGCAAAAGGAGTACTCACTAATTCAGATCAACTTCACGTGTGCTACTGTCATACACCACCGCGTTTTTTGTACGGATACTCATCCGAAACGAGTTTTCGCTCTACAAAAATTGGCACATTTTTTCTTAGCGGCATAGACCATAAGTTACGAGAATATGATTTTGTAGCGTCTCAAAGGCCAGATATCATAATTACTAATTCTCAAACAACACAAAAACGGATTAACAAGTTTTATAAACGAGATGCACACGTCATCTATCCGCCGATTAATACTATGCGCCTCAATCCAACATCCACGGTAATTAAACATGATTACTTTCTGGTTGTTTCACGACTCGTCAGTTATAAGAATGTAAAAACGGTTATTAGCGCTTTTAACCAAAACAAACAAAAACTCATTGTTGTTGGTGAAGGAAACCAGGCCGCTGAACTTAAAAATCTTGCCGAATCTAACATTACATTCACCTCATTTGTATCTGATACGGAACTGGTAAACCTTTATCAAAAGGCACGCGCGGTTATTTTTGCTACTGCAGATGAAGATTTTGGCATCGTACCCGTTGAATCAATGGCAGCGGGAACACCGGTCATAGCGTTAAAAAGTGGGGGGGTTACCGAAACAGTAGATGAGCAAACGGGAATTTTTTATGATAAAAATACTGTTGAGCATTTGAATACCGCGGTGTCATCATTTATTGCGAACGAGCATACGTTCAAGACAGAAGCGTTAGTGACATCGGCACAAAAATATAGCAAAGAAGCATTTATCGAAAATATCAAACAAACTGTTTATAAGAAATTGCAGACTATAACAAGCGAAATTCTAGAATAAGTGAGATAAGGTATAACGCAAGGCCTGCCATAAAGGTTAACAAAGGAATCGCAATAAATCCTATTTCGTCAAAAATTCCTGTCGATGGACTGTTTGACCCCAAAATACTTTGCACTCCCAAGACTTTACCAAATGAATTGAGTTTGTTCGTTATACAAACTTCTGCACTGTCACTGGTTGCGAGTTCGTCTTTATACAGAAGATTTGCAATATTCATTGCGCACTTTTGCTCACTCACCGAAATATTTCGCGCATTTGTTGTAGCTTCGATTAAAATCTCTTTTGTTTCGTTTCTATTCAGTCGTGCAATATCAATTTTTGTTTCGGACATGGAGATGTTTTCGGAGGGTGATTCAATGACCACTATATCGTTAAATATTGCAGAACTGTTGTTTGTTACCGTGACTTTAAAGACAATTGCTTCATCTTGAGCAACATCAAACAGTGAATCACTAAAATTATCATTGCCAACAAGTGCAACTTGTTTTTTTATACTAAGATTGCTTGATACCGGTTTGGTAAACATAAACCCAATGAGAGGAATATCAGAAAGTGAAAACGCCGATGCGTATGAAGGAACAATTAAAAAAATCGATGTGAAGATAAAAAAGGCAATGGCGACTGATCGTAACCTGACAATAATAACACTATCTCTCATATTACCTTTGGTTTCTTCGTGATTTTTCAACAATATGTGTTGAGTTAAAAATCACCGCACCCGAAAGGATTGCAATTATAAACAATGCAACGGTTGTATTAGTTGAACTTGCGGTAGCAGGAAGCTTTGTTGCAAGCACAGAACCTTTTTTAACACAAACCTGTGCAGTATCGGATGCTTTCTTTTCACTTTGGTACACAATATTGGCAACGTTTACCACACATTTGCTTTCACCTTCAGCCATACCGTTGGTGTTAGTAGTTGCAAGAAGGGTAAATTCTCGAACTTGACCTGGCTTAAAGTCATTAAGTATAAATTCGCTTGCACCTGTTGTTACCAAATTTGATGGCAAGATATCGATGAGTTTTACTTCGTTAAGTGTTGCTTCACCGGTATTAGTAACTGAAATCTTAAACTCAACTTCAGCGCCGTCATTTACATTCACGATTTCTACGAATGCATCTGCAGTATTTGATTTACGCACAAGTTTTTCAACTGAGATTGATTTTGTTACTACGGGACATTCAATCTGAACGCCATACTGTCCATAACAAATTGGGTCATCTGCAAAAGCAGTAGTGGTTACAAACGAAAAACCAACCACTGATACTAAAGCGGCGGCAAAAATGTTGATATATTTTTGTATTGTTGTGTTTGTCATCTGATTTAACATTGCTTGCAGAGTATACACTAT
>CAYZXG010000134.1:0-2783 GCA_964482365.1 uncultured Candidatus Saccharibacteria bacterium
GACGGTATCCACATAGTGGAGATCATCCAACCCCACATTGCCCGAGGCACCATGATAGCGCTGGTTGACGAAGCTGGACTCCATCATACCGTTGCCGGAGAAGGTGTACTGCGCACGCAGGGTACGAGTGCCGCTGGTAGGGCAGCTGGCATAGATGTCGTACCGACCACCGGCGGAGAGCCGGAAGTTCCACTTGTAGGTGGCGTAGCGATCGGTGGAGACCGCGTACGTTCCCACAGAGGCGTAGAGAGGGCTGTAGTACCGCCACGTCTTGTAGAGGTAGGCACGCGTAGCCGTGAGAGGAGCTCCGGCGTTGATACGACCGTAGTTGTCGACAACCCAGAGGTCCGGCTTGAGACGCGAGGTGATGATGTCGCCCTGGCGGGGGTGGCCCTCAACAAAGTCGAAGTCCACCGAGGAGCCACGCACGGAGGTCATCATCTGGATGTGGAGGTGGGGATTGCTCGAGTAGCCGGTCTGACCGATCTTCCCGATGTAGTCGCCCTGCTTGATCGTGTCGTTGCAGCTGGCGCTCTGCTCTTTCGTGCAGAGGTGGTTCATCGTCCCATACTGCATGTGCGCGATACGCACGTAGGTGAGGGCACCAGTCTCGGTCACCATCTCGATGACCACGGTGTTGCCCCAGCCCGAGTTGTTGGCGTAGTTGGACGACGAATTGTTGGACCAGTCCTGAACACCGGCACGGATCTCCACCACCCGACCGTTACCGGGCGAGTAGAGCTTCTTACCGAAGGTGGTACCGGAGGCGGACAGGAAGTCGTAGCCGTAGGTCTGGTTGCCGTAGTGGGAGTAGCTCCCGTTCTGGCCCTGGACCACGTACCAGTCCGAATCGACCTCCATCGGCATGAAGATCAGCGGCTTGCAGAAGGCGAGGCTGCTGGCGAAGATGATGACGAGAGCGAGGACGAACTGAACGAGCCACAGCGTGATCCGCTGTGAGAACTGCTGCTGCAAAGTTCCAGAGTTCATGACTTTTCTCCGTTGAAATTGAGAACGTTAACGAAGCGGACACTTGGAAACTCGACATTTAACTTATTCCATAGGCAATACCTCCTGAGGTTTAGGTTTAACATAGCAACCCGGTGCGAAATTGTACGCCAATTGATCTAGCGCACTGGTTTCTTCGTCACTGGGAAGCTCCTTCCCTGATTTTATTAAAACAAAGAGGGCAACATAGTCCCTATATGTTTGCATAACATAGGCCATGTCATAGTCACCATAGGCATTATTGGGATTTGCCGGTGCTACTTTTCTTACTAAAGTGTATGGATGCGAAAGCCCTTCTGTAAGGTCAAACAGCGTTTCCATTTCACCGTAATTAAACGCACCGTAACGCACTAAAAACTCCTCAACATTTTGGTTAGCTTTTTCCCATCGGTAGCGAGGCCACCATTCAATCATGATTTGCGCATTCGTTTTCTCATTTACTAAAAGGAAAGGTTGATCATCTGAGAATTGATGCCAATCGGTTACAGCCTGCAGTGTAAAGCATGGTCCATCGGTCCTTTGCAATCTGGCGGACTGAGACGGATTTTGCTGCCACAACAGGGTCAGTACAATTATTTGTAATATTAAGACTGCGGTAATTAATCCCGCAATCAAGTAAGATAATCTTTTCATAAGCAAAGATAATTAATATCAGTTTAACAGACTTTATTTTAAGGAGCAGCTCTTTTACTAAAGAAGTAATGTCAATTTAGCAGAGCGAGTTTAAGAAAAGATAAAATTTTTATACTTAATTTCTGCTCTTGGTAATTACCCAAATTTTCTGCTAAACTTGGGTCAAATCTAAAAATTAACTAATCAACATGGACGACCTCCAACGCATGCGCCATTCCTGCGCACATGTTTTAGCTCAAGCAGTACTCGATATGTTTCCCGAAGCCAAGCTGGCCATTGGTCCGCCAATAGACAACGGCTTTTATTACGACTTTGAATTACCACGCACATTAATCCCTGAGGACCTCAAAATTCTTGAAAAGAAAATGAAAAAGATCGTCGCTCAAAAGCAAACCTTTAAACACTACGACCTTTCGATTGCCGACGCCAAAAAATTTCTTAAAAAGATTAAGCAGCCCTACAAATTGGAGCTGGTTGAAGATCTTGCGGCCAACGGCGAAACAACCGTCAGTTTTTACGAAAATATCCTACCCCAAAACCAAAACGGGATGTTTGTCGATTTATGTAAAGGCCCACACGTAGAACAGGCCGGCCAAGTTGGTGCATTTGCGCTTGCCAAAATTGCCGGTGCCTACTGGAAAGGCGATGAAAAAAACATCATGCTCCAACGGATTTACGGCTACTGTTTCCCCACCCAAGACGAACTTAGCGCGTACCTGAAACAGCTGGAGGAAGCCGAAAAACGTGATCACCGCAAGCTTGGTAAAGAACTAGAATTATTTACTTTTGACGACGAGGTTGGCCCCGGTTTACCACTTTGGCTACCCAAAGGCTCTATCATTGTTGAAAAATTGGAAGAGTTGGCTCGCAAAAAAGAAAACGAATACGGCTACAGCCGCGTGCGCACACCTCACATTGCCAAAGACAAACTATACATTCGCTCTGGCCACCTGCCTTATTACGCCGAAAGCATGTTTCCACCAATGGAAATGGACAACGAAAAGTATTATCTGAAAGCAATGAACTGCCCGCATCATCACAAAATTTATGCAGCCACCCCCAAAAGTTACCGCGACTTACCAATCCGACTAGCCGAATACGGCCACTGTTACCGTTACGAAGATTCCGGAGCCTTATTTGGC
>CAYZXG010000135.1:0-2756 GCA_964482365.1 uncultured Candidatus Saccharibacteria bacterium
CAGAAATTCAGCATGACATATTTAAGAAGCATTATCAAGAGGATGTAGCACTAGTGTTAGAATAGAAAGTATGGTGCAAGGGAGTTTGGTTACAACGACAACGAAAGATGGTCTATTTTTACATGGGTTTTTTCACCCCCCAGCAGATTCAAATGCAGGGGTTGTTTTGTTTGTCCATGGGTTTGAGGGGAATTTTTTTGAAACGGGATTTATATATCCGTTGATGGACAAATTGTCAGAACGTGGAGTTGGGTTTTTGACAGTAAATACAAGGGGAAATGGTAGGGAAACAAATTTTAATACAACGTATGGAGGTACTAAAACTATTGGAGCATGGCATGAATTGTTGGAAGACGCATATCTTGATATTGATGCTTGGATTAGTTGGCTTGAGGGTCGTGGGGTTGTTAAGAACATCTTTTTACAGGGTCACTCTCTTGGAACCCACAAGGTTGTGAGATATTTAGTAGAAGGTACTTTTTGCGATCGAATTGCAAAGCTGCTACTTCTTGCACCATACGACAAGAATATGGTATTGACCTTCTTAACTAAACGTACGGTACAAGAAGTACTGCCGATTGCTCAACAAAACGTTGAAAACGGAAATGGTAGTGACATATTTAGTGATGATGTAGCATTTGAAAAGATGTCATATGCCACGTTTGTGAGCTGGTTTACACAAGATGATATTGGGCATATTTTTTCACTCGAGAGTGATGAGTACGTATCGCCGATTCCTTCAAAGATAACGATTCCCGTTTTTATTGCGCTAGGGGGGAAAGACGACTACTTTTATCCAATCGATGAGCGCATGTATGAAGAAAAATTGAACAGTTTGGTTACCAGATTTGCAAATGTTACAAGTGCGTTTTTTCCTACTGCTGATCACTCATTTGTTCCTGTAGAAAAACTACTTGCAGAAAAGATTTCCTTGTTTGTGTCACAGTGAATAGTGATTTGATAGTGTGAACTAACCTATCTTTTTATTTTTCCGTTTGAAAAGAAATAACGTTGTTCCAACTATTGCCACCCCAGAAAGTAACGGAAGGATAATTGTTATTCCTGTTTGAGCAAGAGACCCTAATACATTTGTGGATTGTGCTGTGTCGGAAAGAATGTCGCCTTCTTTTTGGTCTTTTTCGATAGGTGTTGATGGGGTTGACGTCACTCCAATAGTTGGTGTAGGTGTTGCAATGTTTGTATTGGCAACTTTACACGTTATTGAATTGTTTAAGGAAATAATATCTCCGATTGTTTCGACGTATATTGGAAAAGTACTGTCGGATGAGCAGTTCGTTTTATCAACATTCAGTGTAAGAGTGGGAACTGACGCTTGTGAAGGTACTGTGCCATTAAAAACACAAGATAATTCGTTTTGATTACTAACGGTGCATTTCCAAAGAGGACTATCGACTCCTTGGTATGTTGCACAGGTTGGAAGTGTTCCACGAATTGTTATTGGATTGGTCACATCGCCTTCTCCTTGGTTTGCGCTTTGAATAGTAATTGTCGATGAATCTGTTATCGTTTCTTCATTGCAGCTGTTAACTATTAAATCAGGATCGGGTGTTGTGTACATATAGGTAATTGAAAGGGATGCATTCGCATAAGTGTCAACGCCACATTCAGCATTTCCTGAACCACTACAACTCCAGGTTGCTATTGCAGAAACTGGAAGACTAATGTTTCCAGCACCAACAAATTGCGCAAGATCTGTAGCGGTGTTATATAGTATGCTCGTGTTTTTGCTCGCTTGGATAGGGTCGAAGGTTTTTCCAGATGTACCAGAGTAGTCAACCGCGCCATCGTGTGCAGTAGCAGTGAACGTTGATTGAGCTGCTGGGATTGACACGGTAAGAAGTGTTGAGTTTCTGGCTTCGTTTTGCACCGTAACATCAACGATAACTTGAGAAGTCATAGTGTGAGGAGAAACATCTTTATTTTCCATTTTTTGAACGGTGTCAGTGTGTGCTTGAATTGATAGTGTTGCGCTTGAAAGAGATTCGATCGGCATTGAAAATTTTTCAAGAATACAATTTTTTACGGTATCTGTACTCGTTGCAGCCTCAATTCGCCAGTCAAGACGGGAGTTTGCAATAGAACAAGAATGGGTTATTTCGTGTGTAGCTGCGGTTACGGATTGCAGTGTGAAGCTATAGAGTATTCCAACGCAGAATAAAAAGAGCAGTATGTTTTTCACGATGTCTCAATGTAGCGTATGGGATATGTAGTGTCAACCGAGCATTATCACTTCTCAATCATTATCTAAAATCGTATTGAGAAAGTTGTTTGAATAATTTTCATTCGAAAGTACTATCGTTAGTATTCCAATCGTAAGAAGTACAAGAAGCACAATTGTTCTGTAGGTTTCGTGTTTGTTCATAAGATAGGTGTAGCTACAACGACGAGACGATTTTTTGCTGTCCAGAGGGGAGTGCACGTATAAAGAGTAAGGATCGGGTAATCTGTTGCGGCTTCTATTTCGAGTTGAGTAGGTTCAACAATCGAAATATGTGAGACTGAATATCGATACTTTATTTTATTCCAATACACGCTAATTTCGTCACCAATACTAAGTTTATCGAGTAGATAAAATGTGTTTGGACCAGTCGTATATTGAAATCTGTGTCCGACCATAACGGTATTGCCTCCTTTATCTGGTGTTGAGGAGTAGGGAAGTTTCCAGATTCCTTGGTTGAGGGAATTGGAATTTTCAGAATCAATGACCGTGGTTTGTATTCCGATTTTTGGTATTT
>CAYZXG010000136.1:0-2753 GCA_964482365.1 uncultured Candidatus Saccharibacteria bacterium
TTTATCACAATATGCAAAGTTTAGGTATTGCAATACAGCATATACGCTGATAGTATTATGGTAGACACAATACGAACAAAGGAATATGGCGATTTTGTCGGAAAACTGCGGAAAGCTCGGCTTGAAGCAGGTTTACGACAGATAGATGTCGCTAAAAAGCTGAAACGTACGCAATCGTATGTGTCCCGCGTTGAGGTTGGCGAGCAAAGGTTGGATATTTTGGAATTGCAGAAGTTCGCCAAGTTGTACGGAAAGGATATAAATTATTTTCTATGAGAATGACTATCTCAAAAACAAAGACATTAGGAGTTGCCATCATTCTGTGTGTTGCTGTGTTGATGCCACAAGATGTTGACGCCTCAACCCTAAGCTGTTCTCAAGTTGATGGAATGGCTATTTTTGGTTACAAATACGGTGAATGGGAATTTATAGGAGCAATTGCTAATGAGTTTGATAGTGATTCAATAGCAAATGAATTTGGAGCTGGTAATGAATTTAGTTCGGATTCAATTTTTAATGAATTTGGAAGCTTTGGGGGCGAGTTTAGTTCTTATAGCGCCTTCAATGATTTTGCGAGCAAGCCACCAATCATTGTAAATGATGGTTATAAATTCGTCGGTTATCTAACAGTTAATGATTTCAAAACTCCGAACATCAATACATATGAAGCAATAGCTTGTGCGAGAAATTCCTTTCGCTCTTTTTCGAACAGCGATTTAGAGGACACCGTTTTCAAAAGTATCCCAAGTGGTGGTGGATATAGCACGGGATCTTCGGGCTATTCTCAACAAGACATTGAGGATCTTCTAAAAAGTTTCTGTCCAGCTAACTCACACACCTCAGCGACTGATTCAACTATTTGCCAGTGTGATGCCGGATATCAACCCAATGCAACAAAAGACGGTTGCTCTCTTGCTCCCATAAAATCTAATATCCAAGTTTGTCAGGATGGTTTTGGAGTAAATGTTGATTGGGACGGCACAAAAGCCGCCAACGGAGATTTAAATTGTAATTGCAAAGCTGGCTATATTTGGAATGCTGGAAGAAGTGCGTGTATTCTACCTCCAGCTATTCCAACACCACCTAAAATTTCAACACCCACAGCATCTCAAACAGAGACCAAACCAGTTACTTATACTTCGCCAGCCAAGAAAGAATTTTTAATCGATGACGCGAAAATTAAAAACTATAATGTAGAGCTGTTGGGAGAGACCAATACATCAGCCACTTTAAGAAAGTGTCCGTCTACAAACGATTGCGATGCGTTGAGATATTATGTTGAAGGAGTACGAGTAAAAATTCTAGGCGATTATAATAATGGAGAGTGGTACAAAATTATTGTTATGGACACTAAGCAGGAGGGGTGGATGCACTCCTCGATAGTTAATAAGGTTGCGCTTCAGGAAGCCAAGACACAGCCAGATGAGTCAAAAGAAAGCGATGGAAAGTTCTATGAAAAAATTCCTGTAAGCGAAAAAACACAAAAAGATGCACCATGGTATAAAAAAGTATTCGGTTTTTTCTCTAATCTTTTTAAATAAATGAAAAAATACATTTATATATTAGTGATAACATTTTTCGTTTCTGTTGCGCTGAGTCCAACTGATGTTTTTGCTCATCGCTCTGGGTGTCATCGATGGCACTCCTGTCCTTCTGATAGTGGCTCGTATTCATGTGGTGATGCAGGACATCCTTGTTCCTATCCAACCTATCCAGCTAGTGGCGGTGTCGTATATCCACCGAGTGGTCAATACAAAGATTGCTATAATTGTGCATGGAAATCTGTTTCAACGAATGATTCAAGGGCGTGGAAAAATTCAATGCAAAAAGGTAGTCGTGGGGTTGATGTAATAAATCTTCAAAAAGTGCTAAACAAGGAAGGAGTATATCCTGAGGCTATTTATAGTGGCTACTATGGTAGTCTAACCGAGTCGGCTGTAAAAAGATTCCAAGCCAAGTATTATATTGTTGGTTATGGCAATCCGTCGACAACTGGTTATGGTCGGGTTGGTTGGGCGACAATGGCAAAATTGAATGCTTTATATAAATCGGCAAGTTTCTAACAATGACTAACATTCAAAAAATCATAGGAGTAATCGTAGGCGGGGCTGTTATAGCTTCGGGTGTTTACTTTTTAAATCAATCAAGTAATTCAAATACGCGCGATACTGATTACTCAACCACGCGCACAAATCTTTCAACTGGCGAAGCCGATAAAGATTGCTCCGATTTCTCGACACATGCAGAGGCACAGGTGTTTTTTAAATCCCAAGGCTCCGGCGACCCCCATGGTTTAGATCGAGATGGTGATGGGCTTGCTTGTGAGACCTTGCCATGAAAACCAATCGAGGCAATGCAGTAATAGGAATAATTGTTTTTGTAGCTTTGATTTGGGGAGTTGCTTCTCTTTTTGGTGGAAATAGTGAGAACGGAAACGAATATACTCCAACATCCGATTATTCTGGATATTCCAATCCAGCTTCATATGATAATTCCTATAATTATGACTACGCAGAGGAAGAGAGTTATCCCGCTGGCTTTTCAGGAACTGAGACCATGGAAGCTTGCAACAGTGATACGGGCAACTGTTACGATCTTGATATAGACAGCGACGGAGAGAATATAGAAAGAATTAATTTTCCCAATGGTGGTTGGCGTGATGTAGACTACTCAGACTGTGATGGTGGTTATTGTTATGTAGAAGATGAGGACGGTACGGAATGGGAACTTCAATACTAATGTGTATTTTATGG
>CAYZXG010000137.1:0-2749 GCA_964482365.1 uncultured Candidatus Saccharibacteria bacterium
AGCCCGGCTCCTAGGCCCAAAAGCGCGAGCGGTGTGTTGCCGAGTGATGTAAAAATAAGCGCACTACCAAGACCCAGTAGGATGATTCCAATGTTCTCAATACTACTATATGCAAGAAGCTTTTTTATATCGTGCTCGGTAAGTGCATAGAGAACCCCAAGCAGAGCAGACACTGAACCAACAATCAATACCAATATCCCCCACCACAAAGGAACAGGTTGAAGCATATCCAAGAAAATTCTAATCATCATGTAAATCCCGGTTTTTATCATCACGCCGGACATAAGCGCAGATACATGAGAAGGTGCGGCCGGATGGGCGGCAGGAAGCCAGATATGGAACGGGATAATACCAGCTTTTGTACCAAAGCCGACGAGAGCCAACAGAAAAATGACATCTTTTATGACCGCGGGAATGAGAGCGGCTTGCGATTGTATCGATGTAAAATCAAAAGAACCAGTATATGTATAGATGAGCAAGAATGCGACGACAATAAAGGCAGTTCCGACATGTGTCATAACGAGGTACAAAAATCCTGCCTTAACGTTATTCGCATCATTACGATCGTACACAACGAGAAAATACGATGCGATAGACATAAGCTCCCATGCGATCAAAAAGAATAGTCCGTTTGAAGCGGTCACCACCATGAGCATACCCGCAATGAATAGGTGATAAAAGAATCCTAGAGCACCAATACTGTATTTGTTATAGTAATGTTTTATATAGCCGATTCCGTATACTGAACAAAAAAGAGTGATGAGCGAGATTACAAAGATAAAAAAGGCGGACAATTGATCAATGTGGAAAGAAAAAGAAAAAAGCGGGGAAATTGATGAGCTAAACGCAAAAGACATATCGGGTACGACAAATGCCCCCATTGCAAATAATATGCCCCACAAAGAACCAATGATCGCAGAAAAACTCTGCCACCTATTTGCCAACACGTCATTTCTGCCAAAGATTAAAGACCCATTTGCACCGATACCATAGAGAAAAAGCAAGATAAGGAAACCTAACTCAGACGTTATAACGTTTGTCATATTATTTTATTACTGCATTATGAGTATCTTGCGTTTCGAGAATATTAAGGAGGTGAACAAGAATCGTTTTGGGCGATGGTGGGTCACCCGGAATACCATAGTCGACGGGCACTACGCTGTTTACCCCATCGCAAGTCGCATAAGACCCTAAAAATAGACCGCCAGTTATTGCGTCATCGCCAACCGCTACAACTATTTTGGGATCCGGTGTTGCTTCATACGCTCGACGCACAGCCTTGGCCATGTTGCGTGTCACCGGCCCCGTGATCATGAGCATATCTGCATGTCTCGGAGAAGCAACAAAGTGAATACCGAAACGTTCAACATCATAAAAAGCGTTTGAAAGGGCAACGAGTTCTTGTTCACAAGCATTATCAGAGCCGCCATCTATCTGTCTAATCGCGAGTGAACCGTTAAATAAGCGTTTTACTTTGTCTTGAATTTTTTTTCCAAGGACTAATACTTCCGATTTCTCTCTATCCGTAGAAACCATAGGAATGGTGATCCTACGCGTTTTTAATATTTTTAAAAAAAGTCTTATCATAAAATTAAATAATAACTTGAACTCCAAGCATTTTGAATCCGATTAGAATTCCACCGACCTTGACACACTACCTCAAGAGTTGCGATTTTATCAAATCTTAATAATTTTGTCCATCTGATCAACCTTCCAACGCCCCCACTATACAATCGGTACTAAATACACCAATTGCGCCTAGTACCCAGAAAAGGCTTCGTTTTTGATCATAAGATCGTCAACATCCATCTGTTTCAAAAGATCGATCATTGCATCAACAAATGCGGTTGGACCAACAATATAAAATACGCTATTTTTATGATCTGGAACATATTTTGAAATCATGTCCGAAGAAATATATCCCGTTTCACCACTCCACTTGGATGAACCTGCCTGTGTCATTGTTGGCACCACATTAATATTGTCAAAACTTTCACTCATTTTTGTTAGTTCTGGCAAGTAGACAGTTCCAGCTGGATTACGATTGGAATAAAACAGTGCGAGTAAACGCGAAGATTGTTTTGAAACCTCATCACGCAAGACTGAAATAACAGGCGTTATTCCAATACCTCCCACCAAAAAAACAGCAGGTTTTGATGTGTCAGAATGGAGAACAAAGTTGCCAAACGGACCATCAAACTTGATTTGACTTCCCCCCTGCAGAGATTCAAGGGTTTTTTTATACTCACTTTCTAGAACGCGTGTTACGATTTCCATATGGTTATCATTTGGTGCTGAAGCTATTGAAAATGGTCGAACATTGCCACGTTCATCTTGTACACCAGAAAGCGTAATCTCGATAAATTGGCCTGCAGTAAAGTCAAATCCTTCGGGCTTGGTGAGGATAATTGAAATCGTTTTATCGGCAACTTCATTTACGGAAACAATGGTTGAAGTGTGTGTTTTTGACTCAGACATAGATTTAGTATACCAGCCGTATTCTGTAGAGGAGATCCTGTGCCGATAGGCATGGTTGCCTTGAATACGAGAGGTTACTTGTTACACTCACCCAATGTCCGGACCAACTCACCATCCGTTACGGTCACGCAGTAATAGTCACCGGTTGAACTATCTTTGATTGTTATACCTTCCTCAACTTGAATGGTATTCGTTTTTACTGATTTTGCCTCAACTGAATCAGCGGTTATCGCGCCAAGCACTTGAATCGACCCATCCGTAGTCATAACAA
>CAYZXG010000138.1:0-2658 GCA_964482365.1 uncultured Candidatus Saccharibacteria bacterium
TTGAGTACCAGGCCTTTTGAGTATTGAGCAAGAATCACTTAGTAACAACATCTTGCCTGCGAATTGGTCTGATCCAATACTTATCTTCGTATCGTAAGTCTGAATAAAGATACAGGCGGACAAATGCAGGGGAACCTGGGTCTTTTTGAACGCCCATCACACTGCCCCAATCTTGAAACATGTTTGTATTGCAGTCCCACATTTCATAGGTAAAACCTGAGCCTTTCGATACAAAGCGGTCGTGGGCACTAAGTCCAGCGACTAGCGCTCCATCGGGCGTGATCTCTTTAATTCTTACCGTGAATGCATTGTTATCTTTGCATCCATAACCAGGAAATGTGTATGTGTCATCGACTCGAAGGTCGATAAACGTACCTGCATAATCCTTAATGAGAAGTTCTTTGAGTTTTTCCATATCGAACATGTCACTAAAACTGTCCGGAATTGGACCCGACCATTGTGACTGTGGGTTTGACAAAACCACTTGGTCAGCCGTTAGGACTCCAGGGTTTTGTTGCGGTGTTGGTTGACTATTCGCCGCCTGTTGCTGAACCTGGACTTCAACTACCTGAACTTGTTGCGACTGGGTTTGCTGAACTGGGGTTGCTTGGGGTTGTGCAATCCTCTGTATATCTGCTGCAGCGATTTTGGGCAATGGAATTCCTGTTACCATACCGTTAGATTGATTGGCTATAAATAAAACAACGGCAAATATTACTAACACTGCCATTAGAATATTCGATTTACGATTCATAAAGTCTTTTCCTTTGTGTTGTTAGGTGAATCTCAAAATACTGACTATCGATATTGGTCGTAAAATTTTTGTTCCATCACCATGGTGGCGTAAAGCTTGCCATCAAAGGCTTCTGTTTGGCGGCAGTTTAGTCCCGTTCGTTCGGCCGCGGCAATGCAAAGCTGAGGCGCTGATGGAACTCTGTCTGTACTGCCAAATTCTCTCGTCCATGATCGAATGGCAATTTCTGGGAACTTGTCCATGAGAAAGCTAAAATTCTCTGGAATTACATCAAGTTTGAACGTTGAGATCGTACACTGTTCACCACCAAAGTCCAGGGTTAATGTATACCCTGAATCGCTTACAGATGCGATATTTGCCAACAGAATCCCTGTATCAGCGAGCAGATACTTGTCAGGAAAACCTGCTGTACTGAGGCATCGGGTGACGTTTTGATCGTGCCAAAGCATTCTTTGTTCCGTGACTTGGAGTTCGCTTTTTGGCGGAACGAGAAGCACAAGCACATCGTTATCCGGAAATTGTTGTTGAGGTTCTGGTATCGCACCATTTTGATTCTGCGGGTTAACTGTAACCGCAACATTATCTGCTTGCTGGTTGCTCTTAGTGATGTCTGGTTGTTGTGAAAATGTTGGTCTAATCTTTTGTTGAGATTGGCCACATCCAACAACAAAAACCCCAACTACCAAGACAATCACAAGTAGCGCAAAATTTATCGCAAGTTTTTTGAACATTATTGTTTCCTTTCAGAAAAGAAATTTATTGACGATAGACGTGGTCTAAGACCTGGTGCATCGTTTAAGCACCAGGTCTTATATCCCTACGGATTACTTACGGGCCCTAGATTATAATTACCATCAACCCTGGAATCTTTAAATATGTAGGCATTAAAGATAGCGGGTTCGCCAGTTTCTTTTTGGACCCCTAGGCTCATACCAAACCATTGGTGAACTTCTTCACCACAGTAAGGACCGGCGTAACTTAGAGCTGCTGTTTTTTCAAGAAATTGATCAACATCAGGTCTTCCCAAACCAGAGATCCAAGCTCCGGCGGGAGTTATTTCCTCGACGGTAAAACTGATTTCGGTAATTTCTCCATCACAGTTAGGGCGTTTAAGCGTGAGTGTGTCGCCGACTGCTAAGTCAAAAACAGACCCTGGGAATGCCTCGGTGAATTTGTATTCTTGCGTTATATCAATAGCATTAGAATACTCATCATCTGTTGTATTGGTACGGTTAGTTACTGTTTGGTGGGGACGGATAGGAATCCCCACCAATTCAACGGACGCTTCGTTTTGGTTGTTTGATGCGGGAACAACCCTAACGTGAACCTGTGAAGCTGGTTGTGTTGTAGACTGACTTTTAGTGATTTCAACAAAATTTACAACAAGATATGCAACAAGTCCAATTATTATAACGATTAAGAAGTAAGAAAAAACCTTTAGATGTTTTACGGTTATGTTTTTCATTGGGTCCCACTTTCATGACCAGTAAATCTTGTTTCAACGACCCCCATGGTGTAAGGATCGTAAACATAAATCTCGACGAAATCCTCTGTAACACTCGTAACATAGACTGCCAACACAGATTTCTCATCGTTGTTGCAGTAGGGTTTGTTGGTAAGAAGCCCTCCAGCGCCCGAGGATTGGTTTTCAGGATTAAGTCCATTGAACACTGCGATCTTATCGGTGGTAGCAATTACCGATAGTTCAACAACCTTGACCTCGTTGTCGCAGGTTCGGAGAGAAATCTCTGTTGAATCCCCCACTCTTAGTATGTGAGCTTTACCGGGGTGGGCGTTTTTGTGTGCGTCCGAAAGCCCAACCCGTGTTGGAGCTTCAACACTCGTAGTGTCGGTTGACGCTTGATAGTTTGAACCCAGCGCTGATCGATCACGCGGACAACTGA
>CAYZXG010000139.1:0-2614 GCA_964482365.1 uncultured Candidatus Saccharibacteria bacterium
TCAATTCTTGATTTGGCGGCCCAATTAGCATGGTCAACGGGTGATCCTGGAATTCTCAATTTGTCAGCGATGAATCGTGGGACTGCACTTGCAAACCCACTTCTTAAAAAACGCGGAATGATTTTAGCAACAAATCCGTGTGGTGAAGTTCCGTTATATCCGTACGAATCCTGTAATTTGGGCTATGTTAATTTTACAAAGTTTGTTAAAGACGGAAAGTTTGAATACAAGCGATTGGCCAAGGTCATGAAAGTTGCAACAAGACTTATGGATAATGTAATAGATGCGTCGTGGTTTCCGGTGAAAGAAGTTGATGATACTGTACGAGCGCATCGAAGGCTTGGAATGGGTTGTGTAGGATGGGCAGATACACTCATCGATTTAGATATTGCCTACGATTCTGAAGAAGCGTATGAGTTAGCCGAAAAGGTTACTAGGGCCATGTATCAGGCTGCGTTTGAGTCTTCAGTTGAAATTGCTAAAGAAAAGGGTGCATTCCCATTGGTAAAAGATTCTATATGGGCTGGTAAAAAGGTTCAACCTCGAAATGTGGCGTTACTTACATTCCCACCAAGTAGCGGTAATGCAGTTATTTGTGAAACTAGTTTTGCGATTGAACCTCATTTTGCGTTGGCGTATGAGCAAAATATTTTGGGTGGCATGCGGCTTAAAACCATGAATGAGAAATTAAAAGATCGGCTCAAAGATGCTGGAGTTTATAGTGATGCGCTGATGCAAAAAATCCTAACAAACCATGGAAGTGTGCAGGGAATAGATGAGGTTCCCGACGACGTAAAACGAGTGTTTAAAGTGGCTCATGATATTAACTGGAGAGATCATATTCGTATGCAGGCGGCGTTTCAGAAATGGACTGACAATGCGATTACAAAAACGGTAAACATGCCATCAACGGCAACTCCTGAAGATATCAAGGATGCCTATATTCATGCATGGAAACTTGGATGTAAGGGACTGACTGTGTATCGTGACGCAACAAAAAGTGAGCAGGTGTTTGAGTTTGGAGATGGGGGATCAAAGTCTGAGGAAGAAGAGCGCAAATGCCCTGATTGTGGCAAAATTCTCTTCCACGAACACAATTGCTGGAAGTGTAAGGAGTGTGGGTTTAGTGTGTGCGAGCTATAGTTGTCCCAAATCAAATTGTCGTAAAGAGACAACTTAAAAGCTATCCCTATAGCAACAAACTGACCAGTTAGATCTCATAGTAAAGTCAGTTTGTTTTAGGATAGCTATATAATAGTATAGTTGTTGTTAGACCTTGAAGGTCTAACAAGTTCAAAAAAGGTGGAAGACAAAAGATTTCGATTGAACAATACTGGGAGCAGTGAAGGTTGTTATTACCATGTTTTTAATCGTGGGGTAGATAAACGCGTAGTGTTTATGGACACATTTGATTTTATGCGCTTTGAAGAGACGTTGTCTTATTACCTTAAAGGTCCCCACTCAGTGTCTCTTCAACTGCATAAGGATAAAGGTTTGTTAGACCTTCAAGGTCTAACAAACCGAGTGAATATTATTTCCTACTGTTTGATGAAAAACCATTTTCATCTTTTGCTTCGTGGGCTAACATTTGATGGAATTGCAAAGTACATGTCTGATGTCTCCAATAGCTATACAAGGTATTTCAATGCAAAATACCATAGGAATGGAGTTTTATTTCAGGGAAGGTATAAGCGTAAGACGGTAGAAACAGAAGCTTCTATTCTGCAAGTTTCTCGGTATATTCATCTTAATCCCGGACAACCATACTTGTATCCATTCTCAAGTCTCAACGTGTGGATAGATATCAAGAACTTTAGAAGTAAAATAGTAAACTTAAGGGATCTTCAGTATTGGGTTCAATCAGCTAATGGATCAGCTGAATACAAATCATTTGTTGACTCTAAAATTAACTCTGACAAAGAAGCAGGAATAGAAGATCTCATATTTGAGGATAGTTAGACCTTGAAGGTCTAACAAACAGTTGATATCCACAACTCAATCCCTTCCTTTCTGGTCGTGGATGAGAGGGAGATTCATTACGTCCGATAATTTTACCCATTCAATTTTATCGATGGTTGATTCGCCATCAATATGCTCGTAGTGTACTTTACCCCTTACATACTCGCATTCGCGCATAATGGCGTTGATTTGTACTAAGTCATTTTCTTTTTGATACTGCCAGTTCTACACATAAAAAGGTCTACCTGGTTTGCAGGTAATTCCTGCTTCTTCTTGTACTTCCCGCACCATGGCCTCGTCAGGTTTTTCACCCATTTCAATTCTGCCACCAGGAAGTCCCCAGGTTCCCGTAATTGAGTTTTCATTACCATATTTGTTTTCGGAGTAGTGAATTAAAAGAATTGAATTATCTTTAGTAACCAGAGCTTTTGGAGCGAAATTTTGAATATTCATACGGCTAACTATACCTATGATTTGTAAGAGTGTACTGAGACTGCTAGAGTGAATATTGAGTGAGAGGCTGCACCCTCTCACTCACCACTTATGCAGTACAAGATTATTTATAAATACAATTTAATAAGAGATTTTCGTCATTCGTTTGATATGATAGTACATGCTCGTAGTTGGAATCCCGAAGGTGTGCGTGTTTTTTGGC
>CAYZXG010000140.1:0-2555 GCA_964482365.1 uncultured Candidatus Saccharibacteria bacterium
CAATCTCATCAAGCCACCAAGGAGAATTGGGGGATGTTTGAAGTGAGTAATCATTTGGAAGATATTGCGGGGTAAGCACATCGTTGTAATCAACTGTCAAGACTTCAGTAATAGAAGAAAGCTGTTCGTTTAATGCAACTAAATCAACCGTAGGGTCAAACCTAAGTTCCCACACGTGTGGTGCGATCTTGTAAACATCTGCATTATTGAATCTGCCAAGCAAGCTTCGTGCTTGTTCATCCGTAAGCGAATCTTTTACCGTAACGATGAGTGAACCTTTCATAACATCTTTTGCCCCTTCACTCGATTGAATTGTTTCATTCCCTGCCTCTTGTACAGGAGGAACATCAACTGCTACGCGGAACGGAACAATCGCATCCGGTTGAGCGTCATAGTTTTGAAAAATAAACATCCATAAACCAAACGCTAATGCAATGATTACCATAACGACGATGCCAATAATTAGTTTACGATTGTTCATTATTTTTGAGCTGACACTGCAACGGTACCCGAACTATCAGTAAAAAGATATACCGGAATAAGTAGTCGTTGCTCTCCGATTTTATACAATTCTGTTTGTCCAAGGTAATATCCGGGATAAACGTGTGTTGCCGAAATCGTTGATACGCTACTTACATTTTTTTTAATGACTACACCACCCAAATCAATGTGAGATTGCGCAGTTTGTTGCGACACCATTGGTACCGTTTTCCCCGTTACTACAGCATTTATCAATAAAAGTGAACAGGAAACAATTTTTCCATTTGGATCAACAATGACATACGTCTCAACAGGAAGGTATGCCTCATAACCTTGAATACGATACATAACGTTGTACTTAAGCAACGATCCATTGGTTTCGCTTGTTGAGGAGATAAGTCCGGTGTCGTCAGGTTTCACATATTCAGTTGTTCCTTGCGATAGATCGTAATACTCTGTTGGAATTTCCAGTTTTGCTAATAGACCAAGAAACGCGGTGCGCGCTTGATCGGTTGTTGGAATTCCTAAACCACTGGATACGTTGTTTACATTAAACGATGTGCTAAACGTTACAATCCCCAATCGCGCGTCAACACTCAGTGTTAATACTCCCTCATGCCAATAATACTGATTGCCAAATGACTGGACCGTTGCATCTTTTGTAAACCCAAGTGATGTAGCAAGAATTCTCAACTTATCATCAGAAAACCACTCAATTTTGGGAACCCCAATCGCAATCTCTGGCATACTTTCGACCTGTTGTTTTTGAGCATCTTTTGCAACCGATACGTTCGCAAGTTTTTCTTGCACAGTCTGGATTGATCCTACCTTTTTTTGCTGTGTCGTTGAGTTTGCGGACGGAATAGACTCCACATACAGCAGAAACATTGCAAACAAAGCAATCAAAACTACAAAGCCTCCGTATAGTGTTTTTAGTTTATTTGTCATGGTGAACAAGTTTGCCACTCAATTAAATCGCGTGTTGGAGATCCAAGCTCCCACGCCCAATATTTGCCAGACCCTCCCCATCCGCTTGGACCACCGCAATCAGACTGGGGCCCACAATAGGGATTACTCGTATTCGTTCGATCTAGATCACACGAAATCGGCACTCCACAAAGTTGAGCCTGACCTCCCAAATTTCTTGCGTTCCCCCAAACGTAACCTTCTAAGCAAGCATTTACAAGCGGATCACGTTCACCACTAGATGGCATTGACGATTGCCCTCTTTCCATAGCAATCTCGTATCTTGAGTTTGATGGGATCGTAAACGAGTATTCTAGATCTTTTATGTATTTGCCGGCATATGGGTCACTGTTTCTATCAAAAAGAAATGTCTTAGATTCAGATTGTGGTACCCCATTTTCATCATAATAAACGGTAACCCTAAGTTGGAACGATGTGTCGTAAGGGAGACCTTGATACAAAACTTCCCAACTTGGCTGACATGGATTTAGCATATATTCTGGTGATTGGCCAAAGGAAAATGGGTCTCGCATATGAATTACTCCGGTAATTGTCGTTTGTGGAAACCGCGACAACCATTGATTTAAAACGTCCTCATCCCATGGCTGTAGATTTGTATTGTCAACATTTGCTGTAATTTCATTCAAACAGGAGATACCAGGACCTGGTGTCGGAGTTGGCGGTGCAGTTGGCGCTGGAGGTGGCGTTACAAATCCCGGATTGGTATACACAGGACCACGAACTTCGTTGGGTTTTTTTCTATTGATCGGAAAGAAAAAGCCCGGTCGTGCATAATCAGTCACACACACATCAAGGTACGGATTATCTCTACAGTCATACGTGTTAAGCCCAGATCCATATAAACTTACATATCGATCAGTCACAATTTCGTACTGAACATGTCGTCTACCTGGACTCCCCGTATCGCCCACCATCCCAATAAGTTGGTTTCGTGCAACGTAAGGTCCATATCCGTAGGGTAATTTTTCAAGCGGTCCGGAAGAAATTCCGACCTCAGCAAAACACGACTGCAAATCCATAAAACATTCTGGCGTAAACGAACGACGTATGTAATGAACATCGTTAATAAGAATCGTACTTCCCGAAAG
>CAYZXG010000141.1:0-2458 GCA_964482365.1 uncultured Candidatus Saccharibacteria bacterium
TCTTAGGGAGTTGCCATCCCCCCTTTAGGTTTTTACCAAACGCTAGTCCATCAAAATCCGAAGACCGCTATCACAGGCGTGACAGTGACACTCGCCCCGTGAGTTACACGGAGAATTTCCCATATCCGTTAAGATTGCTTCGCGGATGGTATTTTTCTCAGGCTTGAGCCCTTGAGCAGCTCGTGCAGAGGTAACACCCCACAAGCCGGTCTCCCCTTTTTCGTAGAGAATTTTCAATATCCCATCTACCACCCGGTAGATAACCTCAAGTCCGCCGTAGCCTGATCCGACCCGGACGGAAATCTTATCACCCTCACCAGGCAATTCTACTGGAGGTAATTCGCCCCCAAACACCAGGGCTCGCGACACTGTATGCCACCAAGGCTCAGGCCACAAACGAGATGGCGCAAACACCTCAACGTTCAAAGCATCACCCTTGATAACTCGAACATCTTGAACTTTGTATACTCCACCATCATCTCGGTATTCCATGACATTCTCCTTCCTTGTGAGAATTGGGCCCAACTCACGACGAGTCTAATGCAGTGGTTCATGACCCCCACCACGAGCAAAATTGATTGTGTGTTTGTATTGCCAAAAACAACGAGGGCAAACACATTCCCTTAAAACAAATACTACATTTCAGCGTATAAAACGCCTCCTTTCTTGTGGTGACCTTTTTACGGGTCAAAAGAATATAACAATTTCCTCTTTGTGGAGAGGTGAAAACGTTGTACGTAAAAACCACACAACCCTTTCACTAAACCACAAAAACTAGACAACCTAAAAACCACTGCACAAATTGACCATGCGCAATTTGTACACTTGACAGTACACACAAACGTACACTAAAATACACGTATGGAAACAATATCTACCTCACAACTGCGAACAAAATCCTCCGACCTTATTAAAACACTTACAAACGGTGGCAATGTTTCTTTGATCCACCGATCGCGCAAAGTTGGAGTCATTGTTCCTACAGCGGACCTTTCTTCGCCCATACACCCATTGGCAAACGTAGCTGAGCTTAAAAAGATTATCGGTAACCATTCAAAGTTACGATTGCTTTCACAAAACCAAAGAGAAAAAAACTACGCAAAACATTTGTTATCAAAATATGGCTAAACGTATATTTCTTGACGCAAACGCCTTTATTGACATCCTGGAAGATCGCGAAGGAGTCAAAGCCAAAGACCTTGTAGGAAACATACTCTTCATCTCAGTACTAACGCTTCATATTTACGTGTACTCATATAAAATCACCATTCCGTCAGACACCGTCTCGTTACTCAAAAGCCAATTTACGTATGTTGATGTGACATCTTCGATTTCAGAAAAATCAATGACTGGACCGACCTCTGATTTTGAAGATAACATCCAGCTACATTCAGCCATTGAGTCCAAAGCCGATCTGTTTATTACCCGTGACAAAAAACTGTTATCTCTCGGATATTTTGGCGCGTGCCGAATTGTTGACTCAGTGTAAACAATAAAACCCTCACAACCACCACTACCCCACAAAAAAAACTACCCTACTAAGATTTTCACCACGCCATAATTATCAATTTGACTTACACAACGTTGTGTAATAGTATTGTGTATATGCTTAATCGAACTCAAGTGATGCTTGACGAACAACTTAAAAACAACCTACAACTTATTGCCATTGTTAAAGGAATCTCTATGTCCCAGGTGATTCGCGAACTGCTTACCCCCATTGCAGAGAAAGAGTCTAAAAAAACACCCAACAAAGACACTCTCACTGCACGCAAGTTTTTTGATCGCATAGGTACGCACGCTGTTTCTGGACCTGGAGACAACGATTATGACAAGTACGCATATGACCTCTAGACCACTATCGATTCTTATTGATACAAACGTTTTTATTGCACGGCTTGATAAAAATGACACTACTCATACACAGGTAATTGCCATCAGCAAAAAAATCCCCGAAAATTCGGTGCTTTACACAACCAACCAAATCATAAGTGAATCACTAACGGTTGCGGCTCAAAAGCTTGGTAAAAATACAGCTATTACCCTACTCCGCGAATTACTGTCGGGCGATGTTACCATCATTCATGTCGATGAACACATCTTTAGCAAATCACTATCTCTGTTTAAAAAGATACGTTCAAAAAACGTTTCCTTTGCAGACTGTACAAGCTTTGTTGTGCTAAAACAATATAACATTGATGCAGTTTTTACATTTGACCAACATTTCAGACAACAAGGCTTCAAACTTTTAAACGACCTCATATAAATAAAACGCATGCCCCTCAGTCTCTTGCAAATCGGGCGGCAAGACGCCTCCTTATAGAGAGGTGACGATTGACGTGCAAGTTATCACACAAACCATCACTACCCCATAATTAAATCCAGCCGATTGACTTCTAATAAAAAAGATGTAACAATTGCAACACAATGGTTGCACAACTCCTATCAAAAGAACGAT
>CAYZXG010000142.1:0-2428 GCA_964482365.1 uncultured Candidatus Saccharibacteria bacterium
TCTCTTGCCCCAAGTACAATCGCACAAAAGGCACGTCTAGGTTTTGGGGGTAAACCCATGTTAGAGCGTACAGGAAAATTGCGTAATGCCTACAAAATTACGAACATCAAACCCCATTCCGTTACTATTGCTAACCCTACCAGTTACGCTCATTATCACAATGAAGGCACAAAAAAAATGCCTATGCGTAAAATTGTCGGATTACCCTTAAAACTTAAAGGCAAAATTGCCCCCATGATTCTAAAACACATATTCACTAAAGGAATATGAGGGATTTACTCAACGAATTAAACACACTACTACAAGCACAGTTTACGACCACGTTCAAAAAGTACATCGTGGGTGCTGGACGTTTAACGCAAATACCTAACAAGTCCTTGCCCGCACTTATTATTAGCGGAATTTCCACCAGTATCACGAACCAAGGAAGCGGAACCGTGCGAGACAACAACAATTTTAGTGTGCAAATCAAAATCGTTGATGAGATAAAACAATATTTTAATAATGTTACGGGTAATCAAACTCAAAGCGATAGTACCGTTCAACATTACGAATGGTTCGAAGATAGGAATGCAGACGGGGGAGTAAAAAACGCCACTATTCTTGGAGTTATACGAGACAACTTTACGCTTGATTCTTGGGCATTATTCAATGACGAAATTACTATAAACTACGATATAGAGCCAGAGGGTACGTTGCTTATATCCGAGATGACACTACGATTCAATAATCGAACAAATCGCTAAAATGTATGTCAAAGCCTAGCCATGATAGAATAGAGACAGAGAAGCGTGGAAACACGGAAATTGTTACCATGCGACCTAAACAAGAACCAAAAACAAAGAAACCTAAAAACGTATGAGTGCAAATCCATTTTCACGACTTGGATACCTAGCGATTGGAGAAGAGACAACCGCAGGGACACCAGTCAAACCTTCCGTTTACGCCGAACTTATTAGTGAAGACGTTGTCGCTCAGTATGGCCGACAACCTGTTACTGGAATCAGTGGTAAGCGTGACGCAAAATTACGAAGCGTCCATGACAAAATCACTGTTGAGGGTTCTATCACTTTTTGCGTGGAACCAAATACCGTGGGGCATTTTCTACAGATGGTATTGGGTGCTCCTACCACGTCTACTATTGCAAGCGGTAAGGTGTATCAACACGTTTTTGAGCCTGCAACAACACTCAAAAGCTATACCATGGATATTAAAAAAGCAGGCGAGACACACGTTCGCCGTGTTTTCGGTGCTTATGTAGACCAAGTGGAGATTAACCAACAGGACAACAAAATCATGTGTACCGTGGCCATTAAAGCCTTGGGAATTTTTGACCACGCACGCTTGACTTCCGATGAACCTATCGGCTCGACTGGTTACGATGTTGACCAAACCAAAGGCCTTACAACTAGCGATATTTTAGAAGTTAGAAGTAAAACGGCTCAAACTGCCAATATAATGACACATAGTGTCGTTAGTGCCAGTTTAGAAACTAGCGTGCTTGTTGATTCGAAAGGAGTGGCCGCTACTGCTGGAGACTTGCTGTTTATTCAAAGCTCTACCCCTACATACACACTCAGTGACAATCTTATCTGGATTGGTGGCTCTACTTATGGCGTGCGAGCCGAAGACGACAATTACAATGCGATTGATAACATCACCGAAGTTGATGCGGAAGATTGGGGCGTTACTATTGCTAATACGCTAGAAGAACGGCACACCGCACGAGGCGTAAATCTTGCCGACCGTTTCCCTGCCGCTATTTGGGCAAAAGACTTTACTGCAGAGGGCAATTTCTCCCATTATTACTCGACACCCGAGTTTATCGACGACATGCGTCAAAAAGGCAAAGTTGCCACACGCATTCGTCATTATGGACGAACCATTGATACCAATAGTGCCGTATCAGCCACTTTAACAATCGGAACAGAGCCGGGTGCTGTTGTGGTTACTGCTGACACTGCCGGAGAAAGTGGCAATGACTTCAACGTAACAATCACAACTAATAGCTCGGACACCTTACAGGCAGAAAAGACAGGGAATAATATCCTTGTTAAATTAGCGAATGCCACAGCTGGGAACAATAGAGCTGATGACGTGGCTGGTGTTATTGATGCATTGAGTGGTCTATCTGCTACTGGAGTTAGCGGAACCGTATCAGTGGCCATCTTGGGTAAAACTAACCTTACAGGCGGTCGAGACGCAAACGAAAAAGATCAGCTTCGTGTAGATTTTCCGAATACACTTTATCGCCCGTTTGCCGATAATCTTTCCGAGGAGGACTTGATAAATGAGGAGATTGAGTACGACGCTTATTTTGATGAAACCGAAAGCGTTACTGCACGAGTGGTATTGAGGAACGGAATCACAAGTTATTAAATAACTGGGGTTTGTCGGATAATCCCCAGAGAGGAAGGCGGGTAGTATC
>CAYZXG010000143.1:0-2409 GCA_964482365.1 uncultured Candidatus Saccharibacteria bacterium
ATAGATAATACCCGCTGTTGCCCTCTCTCCGGCCGACGAATCGGCTGCTGCAACTATCGCCTCCATAACGCATCCGTGAACTAATTTCTCCGGCCTCTCTATCAAGTTCGCAATTCCAGGCAAGATTGATGAATAAGACATCATATTGCACATCTCTATCCTCGCAGCATGAAGAGCAAGATGGTAAGATCCCGCGTGTACTGTTATATCACTTTCACCGGTGCCTTTTGCAATGAAATAATCCTTTGGTATTCTGTTCCCTATTACAAGACTAGGTATCCTATTGCTTTTTAGAATATTCTGCTGTTGCCTCGATAGTAGGGGTGGAGTTAGATTAGTCATCTCTTTTATAGGAGGAGGAGTTTTTTAGGCTCCCATAAAAGGAAATAAAATGCATAAAAACTGAGCCGATTCTATTTACTTTATTCGGTGCGGTCAATACGTTTTTTTTAAAAAAAATTATAAAAAATCTTCCGCCTTGATAACGGCTTAAATAAGCCGTTATTTCGCTATTGCTTTTTTTTTAAAAAGTAAGATAATTTCCTCGGTTTCAAATAACCTAACAAAAAAACAAAAATGCCAGCAAAAAAGAAAGCTACTCCAAAGAAGAAAGTAGCAAAAAAGGCAGCCCCAAAGAAGGCTGTTAAGAAAGTTGTTAAGAAAACAGTTAAGAAAGTAGTCAAGAAAGCTGCTCCTAAGAAGAAGGTTGCCAAGAAGGCTCCTGCGAAAAAAAGGAGATAGTTTTTCTATCGTTAGTTCATTCACAAAACGATCTATGCAAAACGATTGCCGTTGTGGCGCTGGATGCGAAGATTGCGTCCGTTGTGAGTTCCCACAGTGCGAGTGTTACTGCGACTTAATGGATGGTTCTGATGACGATGAATTAGAAGAAGACGACTATTAAATATCAAAAAGCCCCCCCCCATACATGAGAGGGGTTTTTTGTTTGTGGATATAGTGCGACTTATCGGATCAACGTAAAAATGGTTTGAGAAAATAAAATAGGCTAAATTGGTGAATGAATATTCACTAAAACAAAAAGCCTGTGAATGTTAGTAATGAATTGCTGTGGGCAATACTGCCTGAAGGACTTGAGGAGTGGTTTGATGTTGAGAGTTTCAAGAAGGGAAAGGACATGTTTCGGATAGTACTTGTCGAGAAGAATGTTATTCCCGAGCTTCCTGAGATGTATAGAGGCAAAAAGGTAACCAACACAGTCTTGAAGCCGTTAACCATAAACGATTTCCCGATACGCGGGAGAAAAGGAGAGATTGTTATGAAAAGGAGATGTTGGAAGTTTGAAGGCGTCGATAAGATGCTGAAACGAGAGATTGGCATATGTGCTCAGAACACGAAACTGGAGAAGGAATTCGCCTCTTTTTTAAAAGTATTCTATCGAGACTGAACCTGTTGCAATTAGCTCAATAGCGTATCGGAATAAATTGAAGACTGCGACATTGCAGAAACAGTACAAGGAACACTTATCTGATTTCTATGACTGGGTAGAGCAGTTCCCTGATGAAGTTGCACTGATTTATCCTGAAAACTTCGGTAAGAGGATGAGTATAGATGAAGTTGCACTCAGTAACGGGGAACTGTATACAGTTATCACTAACAAGGAGAAGAAAGGTCGGAAAGGATGTCTTGCCGCTCTCATCAAAGGGACAAAGGCGGAGATTGTGAATACAGCACTTGAGGAAGTACCCGTTGAAATATGTTTGACAGTAGAGGAGATCACGCTTGATCTGGCAAATACTATGGATTGGATATGCAGAACTTCATTCCCTTTTGCAGTACGGACAGCTGACAGATTCCATTTCCAGAAGATAGTAACCGAAGGGGTCCAAGACATACGTACCAAGTTGAGGAGAGAAGCTATTGATGAATACAATATGCTGGTTGCTGAAGCCAAGAAACGAGGTGGGAAATACACAGCTCCCGTATATTCAAATGGGGATACAAAGAAGCAGCTTCTTGCCAGAGGTAGATACCTACTCTTCAAGCCGCAAACAAAGTGGACAGATTCGCAGAGAGAAAGAGCAGAAGTGTTATGCGAGCATTTCCCGGAGCTAAAGAAGGCTTACGATCTTTCGATGTATTTCAGAGGAATATTCGAAAGCAGTAGCACGAGAGAACAGGGGAAGGAGAGATTACAACAGTGGTACAAGAAAGTAAGTAAATCGAATTTGCCAGACCTTGAATCAGCAGCTAACACTATCGCTACTCACGAAGGAGTAATACTGAACTACTTTCACAACAGAGAAACAAACGCTTCTGCCGAATCTTTCAATGCAAAACTCAAAGGATTCCGATCCCTCCTTCGCGGTGTCCGCGATATCAATTTCTTCCTTTTCCGTATCGAAAAACTTTATGCATGATTATTTTCTCAAACTAAAAATCATTTGATAC
>CAYZXG010000144.1:0-2397 GCA_964482365.1 uncultured Candidatus Saccharibacteria bacterium
TGAAATTCCCTGCGTTTTTGGTGTTTGGTTTTATCCAAGGCTTGTACCTTGTAAGAGTAAATGCTTTTGGTCTGCTACTTGAAATGTTGATCCTGTTGCCATTCTTTATTGGTATTAGAGCGATTATCTTCATGGTGAGCGACATTTATTTTTTGACCCCAAGTTTTTATTTTGCCACCAATACAACGATTTCCGTGTCCGTGTTGGCATACTTGATTGCTAGCAAAAGTTACTCTATCTATTCTTCTTGGGTGTTCCGTTTGGGTCTATACGTGAGTTTGCTTGAGCCCTCTCGAAGTTTTCTACTGATTCTTTCATTGATATTGGGGATTTCTTTGTTTATGTCTGTCTTTCTACTGCGGGAGAAAGGTATGACCAAGTCAGCTAAGACTCATTATGTCTCTGAATTGCTTTTCATCGGTTTTATGCTCTTGTTTATTGTTGGGTTGTATAACCCGGTTGTCTATGACTTCATTGCTTGGAAGTTGAATGTATTCAATGAAATTCTGTCGTCTGATCAGCAACTTTCTGAGTCGGGTGGTTTGCGGTTGTATGAATTGATGAATGTGTCTGCAGAGCTTTCAGATTCAATTTACCAGATGTTGTTTGGAAAGGGATTTGGGGGGGCATATACCTTCAATACTTTTCCTTTTAATAGCGCCGATCCCTTGGATTTAAAAAGTTACTCTGAAGACCAGCTGCAATCAGGTATTTATTATGCGACTCATTCATTCAGCGCTTATATGCTTCTGAAGTATGGTTTGATTGGATTAGGAATATATTTGCTCATTCCGCTGCTCATTGTGTTTAAGGCGTTTAAATCCCTCAAATATCACAAAGTTCACTTTTTATTACTGTTTCTTTCGGCCATTTCGCTTTACTACTATTACTGGCGGTTAGATTTGGCTTTCTTGATGTCCGCTCTCTGGGCATATTTTTATAGTAGTAAGTTTCGTGCTTATCCGGTTGCCGCACCACAGGCACTGTATGTAGTAGTTGAAAATGTGGCGTAGCACAATGGGTAGTGTGTTGGGTGTGACAACCGGATAAGCACGGTAAGTTTAAGCATGTTCCTGAAAGTCGATAATGAAGTGTTCTCTAATTACAACAGTTTTTAATGAATCTGCCTCGATAGCTGAGTTTATTAATTGCATAAACAATCAGACTGTTTTACCTGATGAAATTGTGATCGTAGATGGTGGATCTACCGACGACACCGTTTCCGTCATTAAGAAAACAATTACAAACAATGTTCCATTGAAATTAATCGTTGATGCTTCCTGTAACAGGAGGCATTGTGTTGCCCCGATTGCGAAGGGCAGGAATGTTGCTATAGAAGCTGCCACGTTTGAATTCATTCTAATTACTGATGCCGGGTGTATTTTGGATAAGAATTGGGTTTTGGAAATGAAGAAGCCATTTGCTGCGGGCTTCGATGTTGTGGCTGGCAATTACACAGCTCTAGAAGGTAGTGTTTTTCAGAATTACCTGGCTGAAGTTTTTTGTCCACGAATTGCCGTGACCGATCCAAAGAAATTCTTGCCGTCTTCACGTTCACTTGGTGTTAGGAAGGAAATTTGGAGGCGTGTCGGTGGATATCCTCTTAATTCCTATACTGCAGAAGATACAAAGTTTGACTTGCTGATGTATGAAATAACAGACAAGGTCTACTTCGCGGAGAGCGCAATTGTTTTTTGGGAATTACCTAAGAGTTTTGGGGAATTGTGGCGTAAGACATACAACTACGGCGTGGGCGACGGTATTCAAAGATTGTCTTTATTTAAGTATTTCTTCCGCGCTTTTATGATTGTATTTCCTTTCCCATTTTTAATTATGGTTGTCATTGGTAAAAGAAAATTAATCGGTTATGTGATTTACGTTGCGCAGGTGTCTGGATTTGTGAGGGGTTTGTTTAGGGAGCAGCAATGAAAATATTATTCTCATCCAGAACAACACTATTTTCAGTTCCGGGCGGTGATACGGTTCAACTAACTAAGACAGCTGAATACCTCAAAAAATTAGGCGTTACGGTGGACATTTCAACTGAGCTTGAACCCAACCTTGATGGATATGATTTAGTGCATTTGTTTAATTTGATGCGACCACAAGAAGTTTATTTGCAAGCCTTGAACGCGAAACGGCAGGGGAAGGCGATAGCTCTCTCAACTATCTACGGTCTATATACAGAGTACGAGCATAAAGTGCGTGCGGGGTTGCCGGGCCTAGTTGCGAGAAATGTATCTCCATGGCAAGTTGAAAGATTAAAGGTGGCTGCCAGAATCGTCATGAATCGTGAATTGAACAAAGGTAGCCTGTATACGGTGTTTTTTGGGTATCGCAATTTGTGCAGTCATATTGCAAAAATGTGTAACGTTTTTTTACCAAACTCATTGAGTG
>CAYZXG010000145.1:0-2385 GCA_964482365.1 uncultured Candidatus Saccharibacteria bacterium
AAGCCTTTGGTGGAAAGATTGTTATGACTACGGATGGGTCGATTCAAGTGCTTGGTAGTATTGATGCTCAAAGTATCAAGGTTGACCAAGGAGTGACCGTCAAAGACAAGGTAACAGGGGATTACTACTGTATGACAGTCGAAAATGGTCTCGTAGTAAGTATTCCTGGTGAGTGTCAATAATTTTATTGACTTTAAACCATATCCCGAATACTCTCTTTACTAGCGGAATGTATAAAAGTCGAGACTTTTTTGTTCCCAAATTAGAGACCTAATTAGCACTTTAGCCTGTCAGTACAGCTTAATATCCCCGAACGATCATTTCTCGCTGTCACAAAGGGGCGTAGGCAGATTTAGACTGATTTATTGAGTTTCGATCATTAAATTAAACATCGTCTTGTAAAACTCGGTACATATAGTTAACTCAAAACATTCAATGTCTAGGTCTCCTAGACTTATTTGATAACTTACAAGCCTACTACGGTAGGCTACTAGTCAATAATAGGGGCAATTTGATTATTACCCTGAAGTAATAATCAGTTTGCTTTGGACTAGCTATATGTGATAATATATAAGCAAGAGATCATGGAAACAAAAGATAACTTATCCAAAGGTAAACTCGAATACAACAAGTTTCGGGTACGTGGGCACATTAAGTCGTTTCGTGATCTTGAGATATACACCCAGACCACCGAGTACTCTTCGCACATATTTGCCCTTGAACTTCCTGCAAAAATCAAGAACAAGAGCCGGCTTGAAGATGAGTTGGAGATTTTACGTGATCTCGCAAAACAGGTTCCTCGCTTAATTGCCGAAGCGTATGGAGCCAAGTTTGTGAGTAAAGAAATTGCATATGCCAAACTCGAAACTGCCGCGCAGTATATGAGCAATGTCATTGCCAAGATTGACTTTTTTTTGGTGGCAGTAGATCACGAAGAAACAAAGCAACTCCTCAGAAAGTTAATTGATCAATATCAAACACAGCGAAGAAAGACCCTAAACCTAAAAAGGGCCTGGATTAAGATTGAAGATAAGTTTGCTCAACACGATAATAACTACAAACCGCATGAGTGATACGCAGCACTGCCCTTACTGCAAAGGCACCCAAGTTACCAAAAAAGGAACGCGCCAAAAAAAACACGAGACGGTTCAATTATATTTTTGTAATCACTGCAATAAAAAGTTTACCTTGGGCATAACCAAAGGTAAAACCTATCCGCTTAAAGTGATTTTTGACACGTTAACGCAGTACAACCGTCTGAATACGTTAGAAGAATCGTCCCAAAAGGTTGGTGAAAAATATGGATTGGAGATTAGTGTTAAAACAGTCTCGAATTGGATCAAAGAGTACAGTGAATACACTACCATCGCGCGGATGCGTGATTTTATCAATAAAAAATACAGTTCACGTGAAGCCATTGAAGAAACCCGCTTGTTTCATGGCCAAATATACGATTTTAAATACCACCGGGCGAAGATGGACTGTGTTCTAGACGAGGAATATCGCCATTCCAAATTTAAGACTTTGCAGGAGTTTTTGGAGTTGGTAATTGCCGAATGCCCGCATCAGATCTTTAAAGAAACACATATGAGGGCATCAGACTGCAAAGGTTTGTTTAATTTAGACCAGGTCAAAATCACCCACAAAGAAAATGCGGCAGTGAAAACCACTCGTTTGGTGATGCAGGCGGTAGATAATAATAAGTTGCGGCACGAGACCTTGCAGGAGTTTATGTTGGTGAATGATTCCGTGACGGTAGCGACCGAGGTACCGGTGCTTTTGGATTATGAAGATATGGCCCACTATAAAGATCGGCTTGGGTTTATGGTACCCGTTGAATTAGCGGATGGTGAGGTGCTGACCGGGCATATTGATATAGTGCAAATCAGAAATGGCTCGATACATATTCTTGACTACAAACCCAGCGCAAAAAAAGAAAAGCCGGTAGATCAACTCATTATCTACGCATTGGCCCTAAGCCGACTAACCGGAATTCGTTTGTATCATTTTAAGTGTGGGTGGTTTGACGAAGAGGATTACTTCGAATTTTACCCACTACATGTGGTGTATAAGAAAAAGAAAAAGGCGAAAAAGGCTAAAAACTCAAAACTCGAGATAAATGAGCGGGTTGATGAGTCGAGTGACACATGATTATTTGATTATCGGCGTTGAGGAGGGGCGTATTGCATACGCCCGCATGTTTGAAAACGTTGGTTCGGGCGCAAGCGTTGCGCCCCTACCTGATCGGCAGGCAGGCCTACAGGTTAGACGAACTGTGGTTGCGAACGATCCGAACCTTCTGGGTGTAGTCACTACCAAACCAGCACTACTCATGGGTGCGGATGTACAAGATGGCGTAGCAGTAGCCTTAGTTGGTCGAGTTCC
>CAYZXG010000146.1:0-2383 GCA_964482365.1 uncultured Candidatus Saccharibacteria bacterium
CTTGCTAGGGTCACTACAAACTAATTTCACACCTTTGTCTCGAGCGATTACCTTTATGAGTGCCGGTTTGGCAGGAGTGCAGATGAGCTTATTGGCTTACTACATTCGTCAGACTGCAAAATTGCAGCAAACAATGGGCATATCTACTTTGGGAGTAGCCACAAGCATGCTGGGGGTTGGCTGTGCCTCTTGTGGTTCAGTTGTTTTAACTTCACTGATTGGTTTTGGTTCAGCTACAGTAATCGTGGGGTCTTTGCCGTTCCGCGGTCAGGAATTTGGCTTTATTGGGATAGTGATTTTAATGTTTGCGATCAGTTTTACTCTTAAGAAGATAAATCAGCCTTATGTTTGTGCGATTGAGAGGGGGCAATAAGTATGGAATTTTCAGAATATTGGAACCAGTTGCCAGAAAAGCTGGCAAGATGAGATAATAAAATTATGAACGAAAAAATAAAAACAAAAGCGACTATTACCTGCCCAAAATGCGTCTTCTGCTCATATGCCGATTCCAAATGTCCTTCCAAGCAACTTGAATCAAAGGAAACAGTATGAAAAACAAACAACATTTCCATAAGGTAAATCTGAAAATCAACGGCATGCATTGTGCCAGTTGTGAGGTGCTGATTGAGAGAAAGTTTAAAAAAGTCGTCGGCGTAGAAAAAGTCAGTGTTAGTCACACAAACGGTCAGGCTGAACTTTATTGCTCTATAAATCCCGATCTCAATCAACTCAATGCTTCTATTAAAGATCATGGCTATACTGTATCGCAGTCAAGTAAGAAAGATACGTTTTTGGCCCAAAACAAAGAATACAAAAATACTGCCAAAGATTACTTTCAAATAGGTGTTGTTTTTTTGATCGTGGTTGCAGGTTATTTAGTATTTAAACAACTCGGCTTGGTTCCGAGCCTAGGCATTTCTGACAACATGAGTTATGGGTTTGTCTTTTTGATCGGGGTCGTTGCCGCAACATCTACGTGTCTAGCTGTCACCGGCGGACTATTACTTTCAGTGGCTGCCAAGTATAACGAACAAAATCTCCATCTTGATGGTTGGGGTAAGTTTAAGCCAACCTTGTATTTTAATATTGGTAGAGTCGTTTCATATACGATTCTCGGCGGATTGGTGGGAGCATTAGGATCTGTTCTGACCCTTTCACCAAGAGTTAACGGCATTGTTACGATCATCGCCAGTGCTGTTATGATTATTTTGGGACTGCAACTTCTCAAAATATTTCCTTGGGCTTATCGCTTCCAACCTAAAATGCCTAAATTTCTAGGGCATAAAGTCCACGATATAAGCGACAGCAATAGCAAAGCTGCCCCCTTTTTACTTGGCGCTGGAACATTTTTTCTTCCCTGCGGCTTTACTCAAGCACTTCAACTTTATGTATTGAGCAAGGGTGATCCTATGACTGGAACACTGACAATGCTGGCCTTTTCCCTGGGCACTTTGCCAGCATTATTGTCACTTTCGGCTCTTTCCAGTTTCATTAAAGGTGCATTTCAACAACATTTCTTACGATTTGCGGGGGTGGTGGTTGTGCTACTTGGTATCTTTAATGTTAATAATGGACTGACTTTAACAGGGATAAACTTTGCCTTTGCTGCTGGACCTAAAACAGGCTCCGTACTGGCTGCAACTGATCCAAACGTTAAGATTGTAGGGGGAAAACAGATTGTGAATATGAAGGTAACGGGACTGAACTATTCCCCTCATACATTTACGGTGGTAAAAGGGGTTCCGGTTGAATGGCGTATTGATGGCACGCAGGCGGAAGGATGCGCGCAAGTTATTACTGTTCCTTCTTTAGGAATTACGGAATATCTCTCCCAACAAACTGAAAAGGTTATTACGTTTACTCCTCAATCAACTGGTCAGATTCCGTTTAGTTGTACGATGGGTATGACAACGAGAGGTTCTGCTTTTACAGTGGTGGAGAATACTCAAGGGATTCAGCCTGCAAAAACCAGTGGGGCTGTTTCCGGTGCCAATACTACGACCGGTTGCAATTCTGAGATTATGAATTGTGTGGAAGCACAAAAAATTTCACTGGAAGTTTCTCGCGAACGAGGTGTCTACCCTCAACTGCTAACGGTTAAGAAGAATGTTCCGGTTGAGTTAACTGTAAATAGCCAAGTTCCTCTTGGAGGTTGTATGTCCGTCTGGGTGATCCCTAAATATAATGTCACTATTCCTATGAAGGTAGGCACAACCACCGCTAATTTCACTCCTACCGAGACAGGCACACTAGATATTGCCTGTAGTATGGGTAGCAGGATGGCACAAATACAAGTTACTGAATAAATTATGAAAATAAAAACAACACTTGTTATCAAAGGTACTCATTGTCAGGCATGTAAAGCGCTTATTGAAGAAGTCGC
>CAYZXG010000147.1:0-2357 GCA_964482365.1 uncultured Candidatus Saccharibacteria bacterium
TGAATGTTTTGACATAACTATGTGCAATTCGGACAAATCAATTTAATTCTTGGAAAATAGGTCCTGTATCTCGCTGTGTCTCGCGTGATTAAATCAAATGAGGAGACGGCAGCGTGTGCACCGATAAAGAAATCTGGCAGGGTTGAGGTTTTAGGGCCTTTGTTTCTTCGATAAGCCAGGAATACTTTTCCTGCTAGAAAAAGGGCCTCACGAGGTATTTCCAACACTTTCACGCCAACTTGCTCAATAGCATTTTCAACCTCCTCTATTCGATTGAAGCCAATTGATATTTCAGTATAAGCAATTGAATTTATGAATAGGGTATTTCTCTGACTATACTTGCCCAATGTGCTTTCAGACCAATTAGCCCATTTGGGATCATCAGTGAATAAGTCAAGTAAAACGCATGAATCTACAAAGACACCATTCATTGTTTTTCTCTTGTCAGATTCATGATTTCGTCTGTGGACATTTTCGCAGTTGCAATTCCGCGTAATTTTGTGAACTTGGTTGTAGGCTTGTCTTTTGATTCTTTGACAATATAAAACCTTCCATTGTCTTCTTGAAACTCAACCTCTGTTTCAGGGACAATGCCCAAGATCTCTCTGACATTTCTGGGGATCGTTACTTGACCTTTTTGTGTAACTGAAGAATATCCGATCATAGTATTACTATACTACTAAGAGTAATACTCATTGTCAAGAGGTATTACTCCTCTCCAGCAATTCTCATTTTGACTTCATCCCATCAATAAAGTCCAATCCAACCATAAACCACCCCACCTCCCATAAACAGCTATTTGCAATGGAATAACAACCTGTTCTATGATGTAATCATGGTACAGCAACCAAAGAGAATACAATTTGATAACTTAATCAAGAGTCTTCGGACAGCAATGAGCAAATTCCCCGATAAAAGAACGGGGAAGAATATTCACCACGAGATTATCGACGCGGCAGTTGGAGCATTCTCCATATTCTTTACCCAGAGTCCTTCATTTCTTTCTCATCAACGACTCCTGAAAAGTCGATTTGGCATGAGCAACGCCCACAGTCTCTTTAAGATGGACACCATGCCGACAGATACACATATACGGGATATCCTGGATGAAGTATCCCCTGAATATCTCCATTCGGTATTTAACGATTGTTACCATGCCGTACAAGCTTCTGGTGATCTTGATCAGTATTGTAATGCAGGCATTAACAATACTCTCCTCCTTGCCCTTGATGGCACCTGGTACTTCTCGTCGGAGAAGATACATTGCGCAACCTGCTCAACCAAAAAAAAGGATGGAACGGTAACGTATTATCACGGCATGATCAATCCCGTTATTGTTGCTCCGGCAAATAAACGAGTTATTGCACTTCCTCCCGAATACATCACACCTCAAGATGGCGATAAGAAGCAAGATTGTGAACATAAAGCCGCGAAACGATGGATAGCCAAACATAAAGATACCTACAATACGAAACAAGTAACCATTCTAGGCGATGACCTCTACGCGCATGAGCCTATGTGTCGGGAACTACTGACTGGAGGCTTTGATTTCCTTCTCGTTTGCAAACCAGACTCCCACAAGACCCTCTACGAATGGATCACGGGAATCACCGAAGAAAAAACGATACGAAAATGCATAAAAGGCGTATGGCAGACATGGCAGTACCGTTTTGTAAGTAAGGTACCGCTACGAAACGATTCGAGTGCACTTGAGGTAAACTGGTGTGAGCTCACCATTACCCGTGACCATGACAATAGTCGATTGTACAAGAATGCTTTTATCACCAATCATCAAATAACAGAAAAGAATATAGAACAAATCATTGCATGTGGCAGGACCAGATGGAAGACCGAGAATGAGAACAACAATACGTTAAAGACCAAAGGATATTATCTTGAACATAACTATGGCCATGGGAAACACCATCTTGCGTCACTACTTGCCACCATGAACATTCTTGCATTCTTGTTCCATACGATCCTTGAGTTTATGGATGAGTCATATAGAAGCCTGCGAGAGAAGATCGGCAGACGCGATGAATTTTTCGGCGACATTCGTACCTTATTCAAGTTTGGTTGCTTCACCAGTTGGTCGCGACTTCTCTGGTTCATGCATGAAGGACTGGAAAGACCACATGATCCATCAATATTCATGGCACCTATATAGAAGTTGATTACATTAGGTGTACTGCGCCTTTTTCCTGTTTCCTATATGGGATGAGGCGTATTTGGTGTGGAAAAACAATCTGTCATGACGGAAAATGAATGGAGAATTAATTATCGCACAGGGCGAGGTGCTATTCCTCATCATCAGCACTTATTTTCAAATGATTGTTAGTCAAAATGAGAATTGCTGA
>CAYZXG010000148.1:0-2342 GCA_964482365.1 uncultured Candidatus Saccharibacteria bacterium
AAACATGGTTTCGTACCGCATGCGTGAGTTACTTCGTAATAACTGGTCAACCTTCTTGATTTTTGCTGCCATGTGCTCGATCGAAGTTACCAAGTATCCCGAAACCCCATCCTCAATAATTTCAGGCAAAGCACCACGATTATATGCAATAACCGGGGTTCCCATGGCAAGTGATTCTATAGCCACAAGGCCAAACGGCTCGTCCCACTGAATTGGCATAAGAATCGCTTTTGCATTGCGTAAGAAATCTAGCTTTTCTTTTCGGTCAATGCCGCCAAGATAGTGAATCTTGCGGTTGTCTATAAATGGTTTTACCTGCGTATCAAAATATGCTTGTGTTTTGTCGTCGTGGGAATCAATGGGTCCTGCTATGTGTAATATTTCATCTGTTTGGAGTACTGCTTTGATTGCTTCTGCCACGCCTTTGTTGCCAGACATATAGCCAAGAAACGCTATGTACGAACCTGGGGCGCTTACATTTGGGTTTTGCCATTCAGTTGTGGGAATACCGTTGTGAACAACGTGAGATTCACGCGCGAGTTTCTCTTTGAGCTCGTTTTGTTGAAACTTACTCACCGCAACTGTGGTTATTTTTTGCAAATGATATTGGTCTTGTAGTTGTGCGTATGTGCGATACTCCGGAGGGAAATCGTCGATGAGGCCCGTTTCAAAAGAAACAGGATGGTGCATGGTTGTTACCACCGGTGTTGTTACCAGATGACCATACCGACCTGCCACAAAGTACGTGTGATCGTGAATGATGTCAAAATCATGCGCATGGTCGAGCACTTGAGAAACTGCAAGGTCTGCATACCAGCCAATGTCACGTATGCGAGAAGCGGCATCCGAACTTATTGCCTTTGGCCACATCGGAACGAGTGTTGCCGACGTTTTTGAGTCCGCAGTTCCAAAAAGCGTTACGTCGTGTCCCATCGATACCAACTCCTCCGTTAAGTAGTACACCATTTGCTCAAGTCCACCTTTGTTTTTTGGAGGAACTGATTCGTTAAGGTTGGTAACTTGAGCGATTCGTAATGGTTTGGAGTTTGTAATTTTCACGGTAGTTATGAAATGTCTGGAAATTGCGAAAGACATTTTTCACGGTAATCGTCGAACCTTTTGTATCCATCAGTATACATTTTTTGCCAATGGTACTGCCAAATATCTAACGTAAGTTTGCTATACATTTTTTCTCCTATCATTTTCTCTTCTTCATGTTTGGGAATTGCTCGGAGCGCTAAGATTAGTTTTCGTGCCCCTTTGTCGGCGAGTTTTGGGTGCCACCATGGCCAGTTTGAAAGCCAGTAGGTATGACATGACGATATTCCTTGGTCAAATCGTGACGTAATAAAGTTAGAATGATGATCAGGGAGTTGCTCCAATTTAGTGAGATTGATCTGCTTTTCAACGTAAGCGGCAAGTTGTGCGTATTGTTGTTGTAAATGATTGTTGGGGTTGTCCCATTGCGAAAATGGTTCTTCATATTGGTCTGAGTTCCACGACGATGATGTGATCTCTCCGATCTCTGGTATGGTTTTTACGAGTGCAATAAGTTGTGAAATTGGCACGATAGTAACATCGGGTTGGTCTGCGATCTGCTGTAATAACTCAATGCGTTCGACGTAATGATGACCAAACAACTCGACGTCATTTACTGATACTAGAAGGTGATCCGAGGTGCCGTTTTTTGCCATAAGATCAACAAACTTACGTGCATTAATGCGCGTCGGATATGCCCGCAATAATTCGGTGATGGCATGGGCGTTCACGATTAGCTTTGACCCGTTGTATGAAACGATGGGAGAGGACGGAAGATTATCAAACGACCACGCATGTTCAACAGAGGTTTGGTCAACGATAATAAAATCAAATTGGTGTTTTAGCGTTTCAATGTTTTCAGGAGTTACGGCAAGTTCGGGTGGTAGCAAAACCGAAAGAGGGGATACTCCCAGAATGTGCTTGGTGAATGCGCGTGTTTGTTCAAGTTGCCGTTGTAGTGTGTTGTTGGAAATCAAAGGTAACAGTGGATGATAGAATGGTGAGATTGTAAGCTCGATCTGATTGCGGGAGAGTAATCTTTTAAGAGAATCAATAGCTACGGTGTCGTTAAGGGTAACGAATTGTTCAAGAAGTGATCCTGAAATGTTGAGCGTGAGTCGAAACGTTGGGTTGTTTTCTAAAAAAGTGAGCACAGGTACATACGTGCTGTAGATTACGTTTTGCACAATATCGGGGTCTTGTGTGGGTGGTTGGTAAAAATGTAGAATCGGTGACCACGTTATCATGAGAGTAATTATAACATTTTGATTTATATGACGCTAAATAATGAGGGGTGGTCTGAG
>CAYZXG010000149.1:0-2339 GCA_964482365.1 uncultured Candidatus Saccharibacteria bacterium
AATCGCAGGTCTTCCTAAAACAATTATGGTGAGTAGCAGTGAAGTTACCGAGGCGATACAACCTCATCTCAATGCGATGCTTAGTGCAATCAAAACGGTACTTGAGCAGACACCGCCGGAACTTTCGAGCGATGTAGCAGATAAAGGGGTCGTTATGTCAGGTGGAACAGCGTTACTTAACAATCTCGATCGGTTTTTCACGCGTGAGGTGGGAGTTCCTTTTCACCGTGCGGAAGACCCAATGTTATGCGTGGTGCGAGGAACCGGCATTGCCCTTGAGAATTTAGATACCTACAAGCGAAATATTACGAGGCGAAGGTAACGACTTTCAGAATAAAAATAACGTATGAAAAGATTACGTCCACTTGTTGGAATTGATGCTTCCCGCGCCTATATTTCTAGTCGAACGGGAACTGAAAACTATAGTTATCAAATAATAACTGCTCTTGCTAACGAGGAGTCTCGGTTTGATTTTAATCTGTACCTAAAAGAAGACGTTCAATATATTCAGCCGGGCAATTTTACTAACAAGGTGATTCCTTTTCCATATTTGTGGACGCAAGGTGGACTTGCGATGCGTACGTGGATTGATAGACCAGACCTGCTTTTTATTCCAGCGCACGTTGTTCCGTTTCTTAAAAATCCCTTTGTTCCAACAGTTGTCGTTGTTCACGACCTTCGGACTGAGTTTTTACCGCAGCATAGTGATGTAAGGCAAATGCTATATTTAAACCCCATTACTGAGAAGATTAGAGTGCTACTTTCATCGCATATTATTGCAGTTTCGGAGTCGACTAAGAAAGACATGATTAGCAAACTTGGGGTTTCTTCTGCCAAAATTACCGTCGTGTACGAAGGTGTAGATACAAAGCGTTTTGATGCAGATCTTAAACGTAGTCCTCGTGTGGGAGATGTTCGGGCAAAGTTTCATCTTAATAATCCCTATCTATTATTTGTTGGAACCATCCAACCACGCAAAAATTTAGTGCGATTGATGGAGGCGTTTTCAAAACTACCCCAGGTAAAATCGCAAGGTCTTGATCTTGTTATTGCGGGACGAAAAGGGTGGATGGCTGATGAGATATTGGGTACACCAGCACGGTTAGGTCTTGAGCAGAACATCAGATTTATTGATTATGTGTCAGATGACGATTTACCATTCTTGTACGCGGGTGCTACATCGTTTGTATTTCCAAGCTTGTATGAAGGATTTGGGTTGCCTATTCTTGAAGCACTTTCCATGAGGATACCCGTGGTTACTTCGAATGTTTCAAGCATGCCTGAGGTGGGTGGAGCGTTTGCGCTGTATGCCGATCCCAAAAATGTTGAATCAATTGCGCAACAACTTTCAGATTCGCTTACGTACACCATCCCGGGTGATGTTGAAAAACATGTGAGTCAGTTCACGTGGGCAAAGGCGGGTAAGCAGACAGTAGGGGTCTTTGATAAAGTTCTTCATCATGAATAATTCAGTAGATATATTAGGTGTAGCGGTTGATCGTGTAACTCAAAAAGAGGTTCTTTCCATCATTGACAAGTTGACGTCCACACAAACGTTTTCGTATGTCACAACGCCGAATCCCGAAATGGTTATGCGGGCACAAAAAGATCACGAATTTATGACAGCACTTAATGGGGCAGATCTGTTAATTCCTGATGGAGTTGGGTTGCAAATGGCGGCTGAGTTGCTTACTACAAACGTTTCACGCAATGCGGTAGTTAGGTTTTTTCAGATTGTGTGGCATGGTATGTCCATTGGGTTTGCTCACAGATACCATGTGTTGCCGCAGCGTGTTTCGGGTGTGGACGTTGTTTTTGATTTGATTAAGCGATATTCTCACGGTGAAAAATCATTTTTTCTGTTAGGGGGCTCACAAGAAACGGTGGTAAAAGCGAAAGATATGTTACAACAAAAGTATCCATTGGTGAGCATTGTTGGTGCTGAAAGTGGAGGGATCATTTCGTCTGATGGAGTTGGCGAATATGATGAACAAACGTTACAAAAAATTTCAAACGCTTCGCCCGATATCATCATCGTTGCGTTTGGTGCGCCAAAACAGGAAAAATGGCTATATCGTAATAAGGGGCGAATATCAAAGGGAGTAGCTTTGGGGGTGGGAGCAACGATAGATTTTATTGCAGGTGAACAAAAACGAGCGCCAAATTTTTTTCGCAAGTACCATCTTGAGTGGTTATGGAGATTAGTTTCTGAGCCCAAAAGGGCAAAAAGGATTGCAACTGCTTTTCCTGTTTTTCCTCTTTATGTTGCGGTCATAAAATTTTTTATGCTACAGTAGCACGTATGTCTCCATCGCCAAAAGTTGGGTGGATTCAAATTT
>CAYZXG010000150.1:0-2327 GCA_964482365.1 uncultured Candidatus Saccharibacteria bacterium
TTTGCCAGATTCTTTTTGGACCCCGATACTCATTCCAAACCACTGGTAAACTCCCGTTCCGCAGTATGGTCCGACATACTCCAGGGAGGCTGCTCTGGAGAGAAATTGATCGACGTCCGTTCGACCAAGCCCAGAGATCCAGGCTCCTTCGGAAGTGATTTCTTCTACCTTAAAATTAATGTCAACTGTATTCCCTTCACAGTCAGGGCGATAAAGGGAAAGTGAGTCGCCCACCGAAAGATCGAAAACGGAGCCAACAAATTCTTTTGTGAATTGCTTTTCTTGCTCTAGATCGTAGGCATTAGAAAAACCATCCTCGGTCTGACTTGTAGCGCTTGTGTTCTCAACATGAGGTCGGGTAGGAATTTTAACGAGTTCAACCGGCTCATCCTTTGGGTCACCAGTTGTCGCGGCTACCACTGTTACGTTCACCTGCGGTTGTTGATCCGGTGCTTGGGTCACAGCAGGTGTAACATTTGATCCAAAGACTAGGAACAGCGCTACAACTACAATTAATGCCAGGAGGCCATAAGTCAAACCCTTGCTCCAATTTATGTTTTTCATTTTGCTACCTTTCTGGTTAGTTACCAGTTAATCTGCGTCAACGACGCCCATTGCGGAAGGAGTGTACACATAGACTTCAACAAATTTAGGAGTGATCTCTGTTACATATACCGCGAGTGTCAATTTTCTATTCTCGCCACAGTAGGGTTTGTTTGTAAGAGTTCCCCCAACGCCCGACAATTGAGACTCAGGATTGAGTCCGTAAAATACTGCCGTTTTCTCGCTGATTGACGCGAGAGAAAGTTCTCTTTGCTCAGATTCCGTTTCGCAGGTTCGTACGAGAATATTGATGGAATCTCCAACATTCAAAATGTGCGTCTTACCAGGATGTGAGCCTTTAAAAGTACTCGAAAGTTCAAGCCGAGATGGGTTGTAGTTACTCGTTGGAATCGGCGTGTAATTCGAATCTCCACGGTCACGTGTACAACTTGTAAGCATTAAGACAAGCATGAAAAGCAATACGAGTTTTTTCAGAGAAAAATCCTTTTTGGCTAAAATCAATTATCTTGCATTCATCTGTTCTGTAGTCAAAATGCCAGTTTGAGAGTAATCTGGCGCGTTGAAAATAAGCTGTGTCTGTCCCTGAAGTTGAGGGTTTGCATCAGGCGTATATATCTCATCTCCACGACTGAGTTGTGCGCCGCCTTCTTCCCAGACTTTGCAAAAGACTCCAGTTCGTTGATAGGCAGCCCTGCACAAGGCGGCCGAATTTGGATTGGGTAATGGAAAATCTCTTTGAAGCTCGCTTCCTGCAATGATTGGGAATGTTGCAATAAGAAGATTAAATGGTGCGCCTGGAATTCTATCGAGTTCCCCTAACCAGACGTTACATTTATTTCCTCCAACAAGATCCGTCCAAATATTTGTCTGGTGCCTTTCGACATCCACCAAACGCCAGAGTTGAATATCGAGTCCAGCAATTAAATACCGATCTTGCATACCGATTGGGCTACCAAGGCACTGAATAACGCCTTTATCGTGCCAGTCGGCCCATTTTGTGCGGGCGTTAATGTCATCTGCCGGCGGGACACGAAACACAACTACGGTGTCATTCCCGGAGATCTGCTGATTCTGCTGGGTTTGAGTTTCTTGCGCCTGCCCATTAACCGTCACACTCACGTTTCCTGTGGATTGCTGTTTTGTGACGACCGGTTCTTGAGCAAAGCTTTGACCAAGGTTTTGTTCTGACTGTTGATTTGGGACAACGTCTACATTTAGTTGCGGTCTTTTGCAACCAATTGAAAGAAGTCCAACTACAAGAACCATGATTAGTACGAAAAGATTCAACCTACCTGTTTTGAGCATATATTTTCTCCTAATGTTGGAAATTTCTGAAATATGAAAGTGAAAAACGTTTTGGTAATGTACAAACAAGACAACCATGGGCAGGAATGAGCAGATTATATCACAACACCAAATCCTATGGGTTGCTATTGTGTTTGTGAGAGGTTCGATATGGTTTTTCGATGTCGATGAGGTATAAAAAGGTCTGATGCACACTTTGTGCATCAGACCTTACTTTGTCTACCGTAACAGGTCTTGCTTAAGCATCGGATAAATCCAATAATTGTCTAAAAACTGTAGTGGTTCGTACATATATATCTTTACAACCGCAGGTTGGCCTGACAGCTTCAAAACTCCTTCAACAGATCCGAGCTGTTGGAAGATGAGTACGTCACAATCCCATTTTTCGAACGAAAATCCGGAGCCCTTATCCACCCAGCCATCTTCGTGGCCAAGTCCTGTGAATCGAGCCCCAAGAG
>CAYZXG010000151.1:0-2309 GCA_964482365.1 uncultured Candidatus Saccharibacteria bacterium
TGTCCCGAAAAGCCGTGAAACGTTGTTGTATAAATAAACTAAACATCGAATGTTTCGTGGGCCGTGTTTTGGGGTAACTATACGTTTCGAAATTTTGTACCTTAAATCACGTTTTTGCCGCCCTGAAGGCAAACTAAACATTCGATGTTGCGCGACTTCACTTTGTGAATAGTTTTGTAGGCTTGAAAGCATAGTGTTCTCCTCCTTCAAACCCTTAATTTTACTCATTATCGAGTACGCTCTCATTCGCGTTCCCACACCTCCTCTCTTCTTCCCCCTATGTCGCATTTGTATCTTAACTTATTCACTCGAATGACTTGCAAGGCAATAGCACTTGCCTAGTATTTCTTCTTAAAATAGATTACGATTCCGATCATGCACGATTTACACACGGTTAAAAAGTCCGTTTTACGGGTGTCAAGGGTTTTTAGTCATCCTAAAACGAAATGACATATAGTTATGACTTAAAAGCTACTCATATAATGGCAAACTGAACGATAAGGTCTCATAGTAAAATCAGTTTGTTTTGGAGTAGCTATATGTCAGGAAAAGTCGATTATGGAGAAACAATACTTGAGGCTGCATCAAGAGAACTTAAAGAAGAAACCGGATTATCGGGAGATCCTACCATTGTTGCTCTGAAACATTACGTCGTCTTCGACAAGAAATCGAACAATCTCCTTGAGGATAAATTTATGTTCCTGTGTCTTGTTGAAAATCCCGCCGGCGATATTTGTGGAAGCCAAGAAGGAAAGTACGAATGGGTAAAAGAAACTAACTTACAAAACTATGTTACAAACCCATTCGAAGACTATACTGCTTTTAACGCCCAGATTGATTTGATTAAAAATTATAATGGAACGATGAATTTTTCTGAAAATCGGCACTACAGCGAAAAATTCTAGGAAGATGTTATATGTTGTAATGAGCGTATGTCGCATATGTCCTTGACTTATACACCGAGTTGCAATCTAATGAAAAAAGGGTAAAATACAGGCGTGTCTAAGGAAATTGCTAAAGAAAAAATTAACTACACTTCGTCTAAGTCAGACATTTGGAAGGCTTACAAAGAGGCTACCTCCGTTTTGGGAAAAAATGAGACCCTTGCTCCGGCAACCATCAAAGAAATAACGAAAACAAATAATGGCATTAAAGAGTCTCTTACTCATCTAAAATCACAGTTAGTCGTTCAACTAGATGCTTCATTGGTTGATCTTGCGAGCAAGTTTAGCCAAGCAGAAGAGATGCTTTTGGAGCTCAAACAGGCTATCGCAAAACAGCATGATCAACTTGAGGAAGAGGTCTCCCGCATACAAATAGAGCGGAAACGCGAAGAAGAGGAATATACATACGACTTTACCAGACGTAAACAGCGACAAGAGGAAGATTTGAAAGATCAAAAAAATATTGCCGATGCTGAAGTGGCTCAGGAAAAAGCGGAGCTAAAAAAACAGCAGGACGAACTTACCAGTTTGCGCAAACAAGCTGAGGCGTTCGATGCCCGACTTGCTGTAGAGGTTAATGAGGCTACCGAAAATACCGAAAAAGAGTTGAGGATGCAGTTTGAACATGAAAAAGCATTAAGTTCTCAGAAATACGAAAGCCAGAACGTGCTTTCTCAGCAAAAAATAGATTCGCTTTCGGAGACTATTAAAAACCAACAACAAGAAATAGTACGTCTCAATAAGGCACTGTCGGATGCAAATGTGCAGGTGACGAGTATTGCCGAAAAGGCAGTAGGTCAAAAATATAGCGCACCAACGGGTGGGTCAGCCAATAATGTGGAGGTATGATCTTCTGTCTAAACTATAGAAGAGATGTTCGTTCTTAAAGGGAACAAGAGCAAGCACTACCGCCTCTTCACAGTAGTGTGTCCGGTCAATAACGTTATCCGTCAACGCCCCAACAGCGCCGATTCCCTGTTTAATATTCGTGTGGGCAAAAACAATATCTGCAGCCTCTCCTAGCTCTTGCCCTTGGAGGATTAATTCTGCAATCCGAGGAGGTAGCATGAAAGTTCCTGTTCGTGCTTTACCCAAGTTCCCATCTTTAGATTTGATCACGACCCATCCAAGATCAAACATATCTTCTTCTGATTTCTCGATTCCTCCTTCAATGCCAACCCAATAATCAGCGTTTGAAGTTTCTTTTGAAGCATTCTCTGCCCTATTTAAGGCTCCCTGGAAGGTTTCATCGTCACTTTGTGGTTGATCACTTACGCCCGATGGAACCGATATGCCTTCAATCTCAAACGTTTCTTTAGGGAACATTTTTTGAAAACCTTGTAAGGTGGCGTTGATTTTTACGGG
>CAYZXG010000152.1:0-2289 GCA_964482365.1 uncultured Candidatus Saccharibacteria bacterium
GTAAAGCGTAAAGCGTAAAGCGTAAAGCGTAAAGCGTAAAGCGTAAAGCGTAAAAATTGTATGCGGGTCAAAAAACCTGTCAACAGTCAGTTTTCCGAATCTCGAATTACGTATTACTAATTACGAATGACGAATTCCATTCCCCCAATTGGTATAATGGCTTCATGACAAATGAAATTCGTGCACAGTTTCCATTTCTACAGGGTACATCACCCGTGATGTACCTAGATAACGCCGCTACAACTCAAAAACCACGTGTCGTAATCGATACCGTATCGTCATTTTATAGCGAGGGGTACGGCAACATCTCACGAGGTAGTCATCAATTTACCCGTAAAACCACGGCGCAATATGAACACGCACGCGAAATCCTTGCACAGTTTATTCATGCCACATCTTCTCGTGAAATTATGTTCACTTCAGGAAGTACCGAGTCAGTAAACCTCATTGCTGCGTGTCTTCTTGAAAAAGAACGAGCACAACAAAACAAACACACCCCTCGCGTTATTATAACAACAAAAATTGAACACAATAGTAACCTTCTGCCTTGGCAACAACTCGAAGATAGCGGTCTGTTTAGGCTTATGTACACCCCATTAAAAGCCGATCTTACGGTAGACATTCAAGGTCTCACAGAAATTACTTCCAAACACCCGATTGCGATTGTTGCGATTTCGCACGTAAGTAATGTCACAGGAACAATCCAGCCGATTCGAACTATTTCCGAAACCGTAAAGCGACTGCATCCCGAGGCAGTAATAATTACTGACGCATCGCAATCAATCGGACACATGAGTATAAACGTTGAACAACTTAGAACGGATGTTTTGTTTTTTTCTGGCCACAAAATGTACGGACCAACCGGCAGTGGAGTTATATATGTAAAGGAAACCGTACTCGCAGATCTGGCACCCTACCATGTAGGCGGCGGAATGGCAAAAACCGTAACAGATCACGATTACGAACCAAAAAGGTACCCATCTCGATTCGAAGCGGGAACGCCAAATATTGAAGGAGCACTTGGGCTTTGCGCTGCCTGCGAGTGGCTCGACAACCTTGATCGGTCTAAAGTTTTGGAACATGAAGTTATGTTGGCAAACAATTTACGCGCACAATTAGAAGCTCTTACCGTGAAAGGGCTCGCAATCCTTGGAGACAAAGCGGCTGATCACTCGGGAATTCTGAGCTTTTATATCAAAGGCTTAGGATCCGAAGATATCGCAAATTTTTTGGATGACGATGGGATTTGTGTTCGATCCGGTCACCACTGTACACAGCTTGCCCACTCTACCCTTTTTGGCATCGACTCTTCAGTTCGCGTAAGCTACGGCGTTTATAACACAGAGGATGACAATAATCGTCTCGTTCAATCGCTCACAAAGGCAGTTGCTCTGCTTTCTGATTAAACCGCACCATTACGTACCATTTACGTTGCACCGTTTATCCACTATTATGAATGCATCCAACTATGAAATGTGCAACCTGCGGCCGAGAAACCAAAAACCTGAACAGCAGATTTTGTGAAGTTTGTGCAAAAGAGTTTCAGTCGCGCGTTCCAACACCACCAGCGCCAGTAATAAAACCTGATCTTCGCTCAATGGGACATCTTGTCTCAACTCCAGCTCCGCTTACCTCGCGAGACTCTCTAAATCATGATCACCAAGCACCTCCGTCTTCATATGACGGAAAGCGCATGCAGGACAAACTTGCACGAGACCCAAAAGAAACGCCTTCTTCTCACAAAACGTTCAAAACAGTAAGCATATCTATTTTTGTAGTGAGTGTTATCGTTCTTGCGTTCTTTTTTGGGCTTTACCCCTACACCGAAGCACACAACCTAATCACACGCATGACGCCTGATCTTGATGCCGCCAAACTGTCACACAAAACTCTCCTTGAAGACCTTTTGTATCTCTCAAATTTCGACTCAACGCCTATTGATTCTCAAACACGCATTGGAATCGCGCCAAAAGAATCTTTGATTCAAATTGCGCAAACGATTTCACAATCACCTGCCGATTCTATCGATTCGTGGGTGCACACAATTCAGTCTGTGGCAGGCGCAAACACCATCGCATACGACCCTTATCTCGAAGAACTATCAACTATAACAAGAAAAATTCAAAAAGATGTCATTGTTGCGCGTGGTGACCACGACATACTTGAAGCTCACCAAGTTTCCGGATCCAACATGTGGATTGTCCAAAAGATCAAACAATACATGGCGCCGTTAGTTCAATCAAGCGGAGATTTTGTAACCGAAGCAGACAACGTCATCGGGCTCTACGC
>CAYZXG010000153.1:0-2268 GCA_964482365.1 uncultured Candidatus Saccharibacteria bacterium
CCTTGCGAACGAAACTCCATGGCTTTGCATAAAAATTGGGCAAAGTGCGCCTTATCGATACCCTCGTTAGCCTCTAACAACTGCCGAACACCCGTAAGCAAAGCCTCATGCACCGGCCAATACTCATCCTGACCGTACGCTAATTCCTCTTTTGAAAAATACGCCTCGTCTGTTGGCGGACCAAGAAGAACGACGTTGCGGGACAGCTCAGACGCACGAAAATATCCAATTGAGTGGGTTTCAAGATCCATACCAAATACGATTTCATCGCCTGGATCACCACCAAGTTCCTCACGCATAATCTGCCCAAATCGATTTCCAGCAAGTTCTGCCTTATCGACCATATCTTCCATAATTAGTAAAGCGTTATCCATACCTTCTATTCCCCCAACATCAAAACAAAATCCAACAACTGCCTGCCTAACTGGATTAAAAGCTGGGTCCTCCGTAGACGTTTGCATAACGTAACCACACAGGTCTTCAATAATCTCTGACCTTGTTTGCCCTGACGCTTCCCTTGCCTCTTTTGCTAACTGATCAAGAATGGGCACAAACTCTTTCTCAACGACCATTTCAACAGCCTTGGCCTTACTGAACAATCGAAGATCTAACAATGCATTCCCAAATTCTCGGTGAAATTGCTCTAGCCTTTGCGAGTACTGATCGAATATTTTTGAGACCTGTGGCCGACTCTCAGTATCATCATCAGCAAAAGACTTACGTGAAAACACTGCTTCCCGTTTTACCAAACCTTCGTCTTTTGTTGACATAAAATTATCATACCTTAGCCTAAGTCACTTGTATGCACACTCATCTACACCGCCCGTTCCATCATATACACAATAAGACTTTCAAGTGTTTCTTGTAACCTCGTATCTTTTGTTATCGTTGTGACATGCGTAATCCCTTCATCCACATACTTCATGCCAATATCGTACACAGACTGGTACGCTCCGCTCTTTTTAACCCGCTCACGCATCTGCCGTATCTCTTCAATCGAAACATCTTCCTTTCCCAACGTCATTTTCAAAAATGCCCGGTCTTCATCCGTTCCCATCTCAAAAAGTTTTAACATAAGTAACGTATTCTTCCCCTCCTGAATATCAGAACCAATTGGTTTCCCAACACTCTCTTGCTCACCATATAACCCGAGGATGTCATCCTGAATCTGAAACGCCCAACCAAATGCATACGCGTACTCACGCATCCCGTTAATCCGATCCATATCAGACATACCTGCTAGCGCCGCCCCCATAAGAAATGGCATAACGCCGGTATACTCGGCCGACTTATACTTGATCACCTGCAGTATATCCTTTTCAGATAGCGACTGAAGCGTAATTGTCGCTACATCTAACGCCTGACCGTGTGCCGTACGGATTGCGTACTCTGCGTAAATCTTTGCTGCAGCTAATACGTTCTCTGCTGGAAAGTTTGAATCCAATAGAACCTTCATCGAAGTGTAGTAGACTGCATCTGCAACGTCGATCGCAAGAGAAACTCCAAAGTGCTCCGGATCTACTACCCTTAAAGCCCTTCCAAGCTCCTCATACTGACGATGCATACTTATCAATCCTCGTCGCGTATCGTCACGATCCATTATGTCATCGTGTACTAAAAGACCGGCATGTACTAGTTCGACGCTAAATGAGGCTGTTTGTATCGACTCCCCATCGACTCCACCTGCAACCTCATATCCTAGTTGCATCAAGGACCCTCGTACCCGTTTACCCCGTAACGCTGTTTTAGAAAAACGTTTAAGCATCTCCGCGGGAATCTTACTTATCTCTGCTGCCTTTTTTACCTCGCCATCAAGGAATTGCTCATACTCTGTATTAGTTTCTTGTATATACGATTTTAGATACTGCTTTCCAAGATCTCCATTCATGATCGGATTATAACAACCTGCCACCACCTGCACTATAAACCCGCAACTACTTAAAGACCTAAAGACCAAACTAAATCACGTGATACACTCATTCCATTGAAAATTATAGCTTTTATTGGACCAGAGGGCAGCGGAAAAACAACAATCGCATCCACCGTTGCAAAGCACTTTAACGTCCCATTTATTGATGGTGACAGTTTCTACTCGCCTGATATTCGCCAACGAATTGAAAATGATTCACCTGAAAACAAAGATCAGCTGCAAATAGATCTCGTGTATAAACCTTTGCTTTCTGAAATACAAAATATACTCACCACTAACACTCACTGCATAATCACCCATTCTTTTAAAAAGAAAATATTTAGAGATTTATTTAGGGT
>CAYZXG010000154.1:0-2225 GCA_964482365.1 uncultured Candidatus Saccharibacteria bacterium
TCATATTTTAAAAGCCTGCGCCCTACTTTTAGTTCACAAAGTTAGACGTCTTCCCGTTCTTAAAGACAAACACGTCATTGGCATTGTTACCACTCGCGGCATTTACGGTAAATTTTTAAAACAAGTTACCAGCATCCCCGAGAATCAACCAATAGAACAAAAAGTTTCAACGTTAAAAATCCCTCTTAATCCAGACTCCTCAAAAAACTAACACTTGACGTGTATCGTCTTATAGTGTAGGCTCTCACTCATGTCAATAAAAGACATCACAACTAAAAAACGCAACCGACGGGAGTCAAATCCCGCTAGGCCCGCACGCCAAAACGTGGAATGTGTTTTTGAATCAACAAGCCCCATAACTAACCTCACGGCCCAGTTTTAACTTGATACAAACCACTCCACAAAATGGAGTGCCTAACGTATCAAGTTCTTTCACAATTCACCTACATCTTCATAACGTTCTCATTGTTGTTTTTAGTCAAACCCTATCTGTAAAGGAGCTTTGCCATGTCGTCACTCAAGGGAGTGTGGTCACTGTTGGCGCCGTTTCACAAACGATTCTACCTATTTATAGGGATTGCTATCGTTTACGAAACGCTAGGCGTTTTGGACACATACCTACTTAGTTTTTCGATTGAACGTATTTCAAGCGCAGATATACAGATGCTTTTTTTCTGGATCGGCGCAATTCTTGTGTTTGACGAAATCCATATGCGGCTTGACAACAAGTTCGACTGGGAAATCGTGGTCGAGTTTTATTACAAGATGTACGAATATCTAAACGTACGTATTCTTAAACATTTTCTGGGAATGGATCTGAGTTGGCATCACCAGCAAAAATCTGGCGCATTGCTCGGCAAAGTAAATAACGGCGTTGATAAAGTCACCGATTTAGTCATGATGCTTGAGTGGGAATTAATTCCAACCATTCTTCAGCTAAGTATCTCTGCCATTCCACTGTCATACATCAACCCCTGGTGTACGCTTTTGGTTTTTGTTGCGCTCGTTGGATTTGTTACGCTTACGATCAAACAGCAGGCTGTACAAAAACCGTATCGTGAGGCACGCTACCAACTTTATGAAGATTCGTGGGCAAGAGCCATGGATGCAGTTACTGGAATAGGTATTGTACAGCTCTACAACGCCGCAGGAGAAATGCAGCGTCAGTACGAACAAATCCACAAAGATTTAAAGTCACAAGGCACATCTGAAGTACACATTGGAATCTATAGATACAATCGCTGGAAAATCCGCGTAAGTAGCTATGCACGTCGAGCGATTCTTGGTCTTTTGTTGTACCAAACAATGTTGGGACAAATCAGCGTTGCCGAGCTGGTTTTTGCGTGGACTCTAACGGAAAAACTCATGCATTCGTTTTGGCGAATCGCACGGCTTGTTGATCGAATCGCTGAATCAAGTGAAGGAATTAAACGGCTAGTTGATGTGACGAATCTTACACCAAACATTGTTAATCCCCAAAAGGCACAAACACCACACCACGAGTATTGCACAATTACGCTCAAGAATGTTTCGTATGCGCATCCTAACGGAACAAACGAACCAAACGAGGATTGTATTCGTGGCATTAACCTGACCATAAACCCCGGGGATTCCATTGCAATCGTTGGCCCATCGGGAGCGGGTAAAAGCACACTGGTACAACTACTTCCACGCCTCATCGATGCAACGGGTGGGGCAGTTATGATTAATGGCGTTGATGTAAAAAACTGGGATCTTTTTTCGCTTCGCGGATTGTTTGGGTTGGTGAGCCAAGACTACGCGATTATGGACGGTACGTTTGTGGCAAACATTTCACTGGGCGATCTACATGCATCAGCCTATGCGATTGAGCGTGCGGCGCAAAAGGCCGGCATTCATGAGTTTATAAAAAGTTGCGAGAAAGGATACGAAACGCAACTGGGTGAGCGTGGAATTTTGCTTTCGGGTGGACAAAAACAGCGTGTTGCACTAGCGCGCGCGTTTTTAAAAAAGCCCCACATTTTGATTCTGGATGAACCAACATCGGCACTTGATTCACAAACTGAAGCAAAGTTGCAAGAAGCGCTTGAGGAGTTTTATCGTGACCCACACGTTACGGTGATTGTGATTGCGCACCGATTGGCAACCATCAAAAACTGTAATCGCATTGTAGTTATGGACAACGGGCGCATCGTAGAAGAGGGCACTCACAAAGATTTGATTGAACATCGTGGCATGTATGCAAA
>CAYZXG010000155.1:0-2099 GCA_964482365.1 uncultured Candidatus Saccharibacteria bacterium
GTAAAGCGTAAAGCGTAAAGCGTAAAGCGTAAAGCGTAAAGCGTAAAGCGTAAAGATTGTGTGCGGGTGAAAAATCCAGTCAACAGCCAGTTTTACCGAATTACGAATTACGAATTACGAATTACGAATTACGAATTACGAATTCCTATTCTCCACTTACTGTTGGTTCAATTGCAACGGTTGGTTCAGGCGTAACACCATCATTGGCATTATTTGCATCAATAATAACTCCCGACGCGTCAATCAATGACTGCAATGAAAGAGCACCTGCTATTTTTTTGCCGTTAATGAAAAACGTTGGGGTTGAACTTACACCCAGGTTACGAGCCTCGGCGCGATCATTTGAAACAACATTTCTTACTTCATCTGACAGATAGTCGTTTGAAAATTGATCCCTATCCAAACTGATTTCTTCGCCAAATTGTTCAAACCAATAGTCCGCATCAACTGCGGCAGTTTCCCATGCGCTTTGATTAGTAAACAACCAATCATGAACTTCCCAAAATTTCCCCTGTTTACCCGCAGCCTCGGAAGCATACGCGGCGGGCATCGCATTTGGATGAAGCTCGGTAATTGGAAAATGTCGATACACAAAATGAACCTGATCACCATACGTTTTCAAAAACTCACCAACCGATGAAAAAGCAACAGCACAAGCGGGACACTGAAAATCAGAAAATTCAACAATAGATATTCCTGAGGCTGAATTACCCTTTTCAGGACGGTTTTCACCTATGGCATCAACAACATTTACCACGTCGGGTTTGTCGGTAAGATTAGCGATAAACACCACACCAACGATAATAAGAAGACTTCCTAGGATAACTCCTGCTGCAAGTTTTAGGTCGTTACTTTCCATGGGTTTTTATAATACCACAACTAGCTAGGATCAAATGTGCGTAAGTTTTCGCGTTTTTGTAGCTTTGCGATACAAAAGCAATATAAAAATCACACTGGTCGTACCAAGCCAAACACCAACGAGTTCTAAAGCCAACAAAAAGCTTCGTACTCCAACCAAAAAAAGCAAAACAGGCGGTGCAAAAGACAATAGATGAGCCCTGATGTTAGTTACATGGTAGTCTTGCTCAAACGTATCTTTTATAACATAGCTTAAAGTAAAAAACGAACTGAGCATTGCAAAAACGCCAAGCAACGCACCTAACTTTATGATCCCATTATCAAGGTACGGGACCAGTCCAGAAATCGCCTCAATACTCGTTTGATTTCCTGATACACCAACAACTACATATTGAAATACCACATACACAAAAAACGGAACAAGCGTACCAACCACAACAGAGAGATACAATTGCCGCTGAGTAAGCATATATCGCCTTGCCGTACGAACGACTTCTGGTATAACGGCATAACCCGACATAGCACCGAGTACTATTCCGTATGGTAAGAAAAAGTTTTTTATTGTTGGAAGCGGAAGCATTGCATGCAAATTTTGTGGTTTTATAAATGGGAAGGCAGCAACAGCAATTAAGCCAATAACCGCGATCATACCGAGTAGCAGAATATTCTCAATCGCACTCATGTACGTAATATTTTTCCAAGTAGCAAACATAACAACAATAATAGTAATGACTGAAAACAAAGCTGCATACTCTGAGGTTTCAAAAAGTATCCCTAAGAAACTTCCAATTCCAATAATATACGCAAGCATAGCTCCCCACTGTCCAATCAGGATAATAAGTGATCCCACCGTTTGTCCTACCTTTCCAAAATATACCTTTCCATACCCCACCAACTGAAGTGGCGTTTTTGATCCAGTAAACATGACAACATCGGTGTAGGCATAGTTAATTGCAACCATCACAAGGCCGGCAACTACAAGCCACAAAAACCCAAAAGGATACCCAACATACGCGGTAACATAGGGAATTGCAAAGATACCAGCTCCAATCGTAGTCGCTGAAAGCAAAAATGTACTTGTCCAAAACCCGCGGGGCATATATAAATTGTAGCACGCACGCTAGTCGTCATCTTTGAGATACGTAATGCAGTTTGAAAAAAGTTATGTGGAACGAAATCGTCTCTGTCCTGACTTCTGGTAATTAGTACGTGAGTTTTAGGTCTTCTAAAATTTGTCCTGC
>CAYZXG010000156.1:0-2065 GCA_964482365.1 uncultured Candidatus Saccharibacteria bacterium
ACCAGCAACATTTTAAATCACAACTTTTTGATGACCTTGGGATTTAAGTTTTAGTAAACTTACCATAAGCTACACCTATAAAAGTGGTATTGCTACATAGGGCTTGGTGAATAAGTTATAAACATTTAATTGTTAATAACTTACATAAATATTTTCAATAATAAGTGCAAAGGATATAGTAATTTTGCCACAAAATCTTTGCACTTATGATACGATATAAATCGAGCAAACAATTGAGCATAGAAGAATTTCGAACACCCTTTGAAATACGGTTGGACAAAAATAACCGCTGGGTAAAATTATCGCGGATACTGCCATGGGATGAACTGGCAGATGTTTATTATAGCAAGCTAAGCAGCAGCATGGGAGCCCCAAGCATAGATGCTCGCATCGTGATAGGTGCGATGATAGTCAAACACAAACTAAAATTAGATGACCGGGAGGCAATAGAACATATTCGAGAGAATCCGTATGTTCAATATTTTTTAGGGAAGAGTGATTACAGTTATGAAGATATTTTTGACCGTTCGTTGTTCACTGCATTGCGATATCGGATGGGCGAACAGGAATTTGACCAACTCAATAGTATTTTGATAGAGAAGGCGGAGGATATAGAAAACACCGGTAAAGTAGGAGGGAATAAAAAGGGAAAGGCAAGCGCAATATCTTCCCAACAGCAGCAATCGCAAGAATCAGAGCCAAAGCAGTCGCCATTAGAACCCAATCAGGCGGAACAGCACAAGAACAAAGGCAAACTAATACTCGATGCAACGGTAGCAGACCAAATGATAGTTTATCCGACAGATTTAGGATTACTGAACACTTCACGGGAAGAAAGCGAACGGATCATCGATGCCTTACACACCATAACAGGAGAGAAGAAAAAACCCCGTACCTATCGCAAAAGAGCCCGCAAGCAGTATTTGAGCATTGCCAAGAAAAAGAGTAAAACAAAAAAAGAAATTCGCAAAGGCATTGGACAACAATTAAATTATCTGAAACGCAACATTAACAGCATACACAAGCAATTAGATAAAATAGAAAAGCAGGGCGGAATAGGATGGAGATTGAGCAAACGAGACCAAAAAATATTTTGGGTCATTCAACAAATATATTTACAACAACAGGAGATGTACAAAAATAATATACACAGCATTGCGGACAGAATCGTGAACATTTATCAACCGCATGTTCGTCCCATTGTAAGAGGGAAAGAGAAAGTAAATGTAGAGTTTGGAGCGAAGCTTGGCGTGAGTTTGCACCATGGATTTGCCCGCATTAATACATTCAGTTGGGATGCCTACAACGAAAGCAGCGATTTAAAAAAGCAAGTGGAGGATTACAAAACTATTCATAGCTATTATCCAGAAGCGGTGCTGACAGACACCATCTATGGAACTCGTGAAAATAGAGCGTTTTTAAAAGAACACAACATTCGTTTCGTTGGAAAACCATTAGGCAGACCGATACAAACTCCGCTCACCTACTATCAGAAACGGAAACAACAAAAAGAAAGAAACCAAAGAAACCACATTGAAGGGAAATTCGGACAAGGTAAAAACGGCTACAATCTCAATAAAATAAGGGCAAGACAACAAAGAACATCCGAAAGCTGGGTTAGCTGTATCTTCTTTGTGATGAACATCATTGCATTAGTCAAGCTGTACGCAAAAATGGGAACAGATTTTTTATTTGGCTCTTATTTTTTGTCTCTTGTAAAGATAATAGAAGAAAAAGTATGCGGATTTCCTCAGAAAAAAATCCTCTTGCAACCTTGCAGAAAAATTAATCTGAATTATTTTGACTTATTCACCAAACCCTAATTATAGCGACAATAAATGTTACCTATTTTATATTTTGTTTCACAATGTTGCCTACTAATAATTTGTGCGTAAAGATAAAAATTTATTTTTAAATACATCTGGCATAGCCATCTCAGCAGTTGAAGCTATGAGGGAAGTGAAGTTGGAATTTGTCCGCAACGAAAGTAATAAAACTTGTGTTAATCCAATAAGTAGTGTAAAGAAAAGTCCCCAGCCTTTTGAGATGAGGACTTGCCAGTGTG
>CAYZXG010000157.1:0-2003 GCA_964482365.1 uncultured Candidatus Saccharibacteria bacterium
AATCTACTAACCACTAACAAACTTTCCGGCGGAGTGTATTATTACAGGTTGACAGCGGGAAACTTTGTTGAAACAAAAGGAATGATTCTTTTGAAGTGATCTTTAACTAAGATTTTAGGAGGCTAAAATGAAAAAGTCTTTATTATTTGTGTTTTTAATTTTTGTGGCGAATAGTTCTTTTGCAAATGAGGATTCGGTTTTTGTAAAGATGCAAGCCGATACTGTTCAGATTTGGAACACCGATGTTTCCGCAAATTGTGCATCGAGATTTTATTTAAAAACGGAAATCACCGGAAATTCGATTGTAGTTACGGAGTGCGATACCATTGGACCCATCGCCAAGTGCTATTGCATTTACGATCTTTGTGCTTCTCTAACCGGATTAACTGCCGGGAGTTACTCAGTTGCGGTTTACAGGCAAGAACAAAAAAAATATTTCTACGAGAAAGACACCACAATATTTATCGATTCTTTGGAGTTCACACTGGGGAGTTCATCATCGCTTCCCAAAAGTGTTGTATCAAAACAAAGCACTTGTCATATTGCTTCTTCAATCGACAAAGAAGAAACGAATCCCGAATCATTTCTTCTTCTCTCCAATTATCCAAATCCGTTTAATCCGAGTACAACTATCAGTTATGAATTGGCAGTAGGTGGTTTTGTGACTTTAAAAGTTTATGACATCCTCGGAAATGAAATTGCAACCTTGGTAAATGAAGTACAAAAACCGGGGAAATATGCTGTCGGTTTTGATACTTCTAACAAATTGTCAAGTGGAATCTATTTCTCCCGCTTAACGGTAGATGGTCTAGCAAGAATTAGAAAGATGGTAGTTTTAAAATAAAATACTTGATGGTTAAGATGAACTTGATAAAAAGCAATCCAATTTTCAATTAGGAGGAAAACATGAAAACGAAAATCTTTCTCTGGAATAAATTTTCTTTAGTTGTTGTGTTGTTAATAGCATCCCAACTGTTACAAGCGCAGTGGGTGAAGCAAAACAGCGGAACTACTGAAAGACTTACCGATATAGTAATGCTTGATTCATCCACGGCAATTGCGGTTGGAACGAACCAAACTATATTAAAAACTACAAACTCGGGCGAAACATGGAATTACATCGCGACTCCCTGGAGTTTTCCGATGAACTGGAATAGCGTTTCTTTTGCCGACAAACTAAACGGAGTAATTGCCGGAAGCAACGTAATAACTACTACCGATGGCGGCGAAACCTGGGAGCCTGAATTCTATTCATACGATGAAAATTTTCTGTGTGCACTATTTGTTGACCCTGGATACATATTAGTGGGTGATGACTCCGGGTTTGTTTATCAATCAATCGACAGTGGAAAAACCTGGTCAACAGAAAAAATCAGCGTCCACCCGATTCGTTCTGTTTTTTACTATCGTGGACCAACGCTTCTTGGTTTGCCGCTCTTCGCTTTAACATCACATTCAATTATTAGAAAGAATGAATTTTATCCTATCACTCCGTGGGCAGAAAAAGAACTTAATTTTTTTGATGGATTAGGGTCCGAAGCATTCGGTGGTGAATCTTGTAATGGCGGCGGTTCCACATTTATTGTTGGAGTTCAGGGAGATTGGCGCGCTGCCCCGGTAATACTTCGCAAAAAACTATCTGATACGAGTTGGTCTCGATCCGGTGTTTATCCCGATCCAGGTGGGGAAATTCGGGGAATTTCTGCGCCTTCAGCGAGTGTAATTTATGCTTGTGGATATCCAGGGCTATTATATAAAACAATAGATGGGGGTGATAATTGGGTTTTACACTCAGTTCTAACCTCACAATCATTGAACTCGATTTATTTTTTTAACGACACAAAAGGTTTTGCCGTTGGTGATTCAGGAACGATTCTTTATACAACCAATGGCGGAGTAACGGGTGTGGAGGAAGAGGAGTCATCAGTTCCGGATAAATTCCAATTGTTTCAAAATTATCCCAATCCGTTCAATCCAAGTACAGTAATCAGTTGGCAATTAGC
>CAYZXG010000158.1:0-1971 GCA_964482365.1 uncultured Candidatus Saccharibacteria bacterium
GAGATAATTATGGGAATTATAATCTTCTCATCTGCACGGACGTAAAAAAAACTCTTGACAAGTAGTAGTAGTAGTAGTAGTAGTAGTAGTAAAATAACCACATGAGTGAAACCACTGTAGGATCTGAAGGTATTGTAACTGGGCTTGTTGTTGGGCAGGATAACTCTTTATTCGATGAGGGTGATGTTGTCACTGCAATTAATGGGGAGAATAATCGCAATTTGACCTTTGTTTGGGACAGGCCAGCAGGCAATCATGAAAGATTAGTAATTGGTACAATTACTAGGAGATTTGGACTCATACAAAGATCATCGGTTGGTGCAGGCGCAGTAGTTGATTTAGTAAAATCAGCGAACGTTCCCGTTGCAAACAGGCAACAAATAGTGCAAGCGCGAGCTACTCATTAAGCAAGAACTCAACCCCTTTTTTGTAAAGTAATTTGCCCATTTTCTTCTTTTATCCCTTTCCAAATCGGGTCAGGATGGGCACAGTAAATATCCAGGATGCTCATGTCAAATTTATACCCCTTCCTCCTGTGCAATTGGCGTAGTTCTTTGGGTGTAAGCGCCTCCTCTCTGGTAAAGGTAGTATCTCCTAGCGTTTCACCAAGTGTACGTAGTACCACACGATCTTTCTCATCCATAAAAAAACCAAAACGACTCACGTACTGCGCTTCTGATTCTTTAGGTTCTACTACGTCAATAACCGTGACATCTTCGGTTCCTTCAAGGAATAAGTTAATACCACTGTCAAAAACTTGTTTTTTTGCTGTTTTTTCTGGCGTATCGATAATGTATCCAAGCGCTAAGGACGAAAGATAGTTTCTTGTACCCTTCGGTAGTTGTACCCCGCGCGCCGCATAGGCGAATTGGGTAAAAAACCCATCCCAGTCTTTTTTTTCCAATGTCCTTCGCATAAGTTCTCTAAGGTTGCCGGTACTCAAATGAAATTCAACCCGAGGTGTAAGCCCTCCTGTAAGGCTATATACTTCTCCATCCGCTATTTGCCGTTGATAAAATTCTTCTGCTTCGTCGAGAGGATGGATCAGAGCGATATTTGTAAGTGGTGGTTGGGTAATGAAGTTGTAATGGACCAGTAAACGGAGCAGTCTATCCTGCACAAACCGTGCATTTTCTTGCTCTGGGCGGTAGGTATTACCCTCCTCAACCGTGACCCCCAATATATTATGCCGCAAACAAGTAGCGGTGAGGGATTTATAAAATTTCTCTTTTCTCCAGTGGGGTGACTCCAGCACAATCGGTATACCAAACGGACGGTACAGATTAAGCAGTTCCTCAATGTACAACTGATTTTCTTGCTCATGAGGGTCGGCAGTGATTCGTCTATCTATTCTCATAAACGGTACACTCTCTTCTCGGTGGATATCGATAAGCATTGCTTTGGATTTGTGATACTCTTGTGTATGTGCCACATATCGTTGATTGATGTAATACATAATGAGCCAGCTCAACTGCGCAGTTTTGTTTTTATTGATTTTTTTAAGCTCTTCCCAATCGCCAGTGTGGTAATGGTGAAAATTATTGTTGAGATTGTCATTTTGTTCATCACCAAATACATATCGTGTTTTTTTCTTACACCCAGGCGGGTTGAGTTCTGGGATAACTATAATAGTCCCCTCATGCACCTGGCCCAATTGGCTTTCGACTGCATTGACTGTGGTGGTAAAGTTACCTCTGGTTTCTTCTCCATGTTGACCGCCAGTAAGGAACATAATGTCACCCGGCTTGCCAGAAATATGTTCTCGGATGGATACACTTTTAGAGACCTCCAATACAAGAGGGTTAAAATATCTACTAAATTCTTGAGGAATATTTGCTCGCTCCAATAGATTTGTTTGAATAATCCTTGGTGGCTGTTCAGCAAGAGGCGGATTTATTTCCATTTCATGTACATACAGGAAACATTATTTTCTCGTCTGCACGTTCGTATGAAAAGAGCTCTTCCGGTTTG
>CAYZXG010000159.1:0-1947 GCA_964482365.1 uncultured Candidatus Saccharibacteria bacterium
TTTCTCGCACTTATTATTGTCCTACTGCGATAATTTGAGTTTTGAAATGAGCTTAAAGTATGTCTTGTTAAGAAAATATAATGATCAATCAATCTTTTTAGAAGTCGATAACAACAATAAATATTCAAGCAAATTCCTTGTGTTAAAAGATTTGGATAATGTCCACCTTAAGATTGAACGAATTAAGATATTGTATCCAGATTGAATCTTATGGTGTTAAAATTGGTTCCTTGAAACACTTAACCCAGGGCAACATCCAGAGTTGACTTTCTTCCCACAGTAGTAAAAACGTGATTTTGAGCCTTGATGCAGAAAATATTTTCCTCCAATAAAATGGTTTTCATAAAACCAGATAACCCATTACTTCTGCTTTGCGTATGACCGCTAGTCGGTGTATAATCAATCGCATATGAAGACCCCTCTTACATCGAAGCAAAAATTAATACTCACCCTTATTACAGACTTGACGCATAAAAAGGGTGAAGCTCCAACACTGGAAGAAATTCGTCGTACATTGAATTATGCGAATATAAGCTCTGTACAACGACATACCGAAGCACTTAAAAACAAGGGTTACTTAAAGAATACACGGGGGATAGAGTTACCAATGGATGATAGTAAAGTACAGGTACCTCTTGTCGGAAATGTTGCTTGTGGAATTCCACTTCTTGCTATTGAAAACATTGAGGCATATATCCTCGTTGATACTCACATAGTGCATAGTAAGCCAAATGATTATTTTTTTTCTCGAGCAGTTGGCGACAGTATGAATATAGCGACTATCGACGGTAAAGTGATTGATGACGGTGACTTTATATTGGTGAAAAAACAAAGCACAGCGAATAAGGGTAATCGTGTAGTAGCTCTGATCGGTGATGAAGCAACTATTAAAAGATATGAACCTAATGGGAACTCGGTTGTACTTGAGCCGGAAAGTAGCAACGAAGCAAATAAGCCAATAATTCTGTTTGATGATTTTGTAATACAAGGAATAGTAGTAAATGTAATAAAGAAAGGTGGTGAGTAAAAATGATTAAAAAACCAAGTAACCAAGGAAAGACATGGACACCCACACAAGAATCACAACTAAAAAAACTTGCAAAGGGGAATACGCCAACTAGGGTCATTGGACTCAAAATTGGTAGAACAACAGGTGCGATACAAGCGAAAGCACATGATTTAAATGTCTCACTCATGCCATGGAACCAGAGTCCCTATAATAGACGAAAAAAGTGAATAGTGGGCAACATTGGATGTTGACATCCCTTCATATCAGCAAAAAATGTACTTGATTTGCAGAAATATCGCTTCATGTTCCTTCGGAATTATTGAAAACACCTACTTACTAAAAAGTTTAAGTGGCCGATGTCTTGTGGATACTGTTACTCACAGATCCTTTAATCTCTTTTAAGGATAAACAGCGAAGCTGTAATTCCTCGCGGCTTGCCGCGAAGTATTTGATAGACTGGGAATGTGAGTTTATATATCCATAAGAGTCACAATGTTTCTGTTTTGTTGTACCATTTAGTATGTGTGGGTAAAGGGAGGAAGGAATGGTTTGATGTACGGGTGGATGAAGAATTGAAAAAGGTGTGTACGGAGATATCCGAGAGGTATGAGATACACTTCGTTGAGATAGGGACGGATCGAGATCATGTGCATTTTCTGATTCAATCAGTACCGATGTATTCATCTACCAAAATAGCACGGGTAGTAAAAAGTATAACCGCAAGAGAGATACTCAAAAGGTTGCCAGGGATACGAGAGAAATTGTGGGGTGGCGAATTTTGGTCGAATGGATATTACATCAATACGGTTTCCCGCCATGGAAGCGAGAAGACGATTCTGCGTTATGTAAAAGCTCAAGGACATAAGGAATATGTACAACTGCATAAAGATCAGTTGAAATTGTTCCCCTCTTTGTTTTGATGCCCCGTAGCTTGCTGC
>CAYZXG010000160.1:0-1945 GCA_964482365.1 uncultured Candidatus Saccharibacteria bacterium
CTTCTCCCGTATATCCTTCAGCCAAATACCACGTTTTAGCAAGATCATTTATAGAGGTAAGAGCATTATCCAAATCAATCCTTGGAAAAGTTAGTGAGTTTCTTGAGTCATATATTGAAACTCCAGAGTTAACTAGTGCCGATAAAATTGTTGAAACTGAAGCCGAGGGAAATTTTGATTTTAAGAGGGCCCACGCCCCAGCAACATGAGGAGTCGCCATAGACGTTCCACTTTTATAAGTATACGTACTTTCAGCTGAGGCCGAGTATATAGAGGAACCAGGAGCCAATAAATCAAGTTGTGCGCTGCTATTGGAAAATGAAGAGATAGAATCAAGTTTAGTTGTCGATCCCACACTAATTGCGGTTGAAATACATGCTGGTGAAGAAATTCCCGTTGAACTGCCATCATTTCCTGAAGCAATCACCGTTGCTATTTCAACTGATCGTAAGGTATCGATTATTGACTTGCGAGCGTCAGTATCACAATAGTCCCCATAAATACTGCCCCCAATACTCATATTTACTGAAGCAATATTGTAGGTTGATCGCAGCTCATATACACGTTCAAGCCCAAGAATCTGATCAGAGGTATACGTTAATGCACAGGGTGAACTAATGCCATAATTGGTACAGTTCGAACCCGTAAATTGAGAAAATATTTGAATAGCAATAAGGTCTGCATCCTTTGCTACTCCCGAAAAGGTATCGCCGTTTCCAACCGCAATTCCAGCAACATGTGTTCCATGATCACAGCCATAGGTCCCTAAATCACAATTTACCCCTGAGCCTGCTGTCTCATCTACCGACAAACCGTTTGGACATAGTGATGTGCCACTAGAATAACACGCTTCGGAAACCATTTTTTCTGATAAAAATTCATGAGCATAATCTACGCCGGTATCCAGAATTGCTACTGTTTGTCCACTTCCGGTATAACCTGAAGTCCATACGTTATCAGCATTAATAAGCGGAGTAGAGTCTGCGAGTAGTGGGGGAACAGGAATATCTTCTTGAATAGAAATGATGGAGGGGTCTTCGATTAGTGTTTTTAGTGTTTGTTCATCGACCGTTAAAGCTACCTGAGGTGTGTAGGTGAATAGTTTTGCAGAGGTGGAAGTTTTTTCAGGAAGATCGTTCAATAGATTTTGTTGTTGGGAATGTATAGTCCCACGTTGTTTCATAATCTGTTGAGGATCTTTAATCTTTCCTTCAGGCTTGTAGTCAATGTTTAGTGTTGCAATAACATGAAGTGAGTTATTGCTTTTGCTTTTATCAAGGAGTTGTTGTGTTGTGATGTTTATTGTAGGGGGCGGAGTTATTTCTGCAGCAAAGAGGTGTGAATTGCCTAAAACAAATAATGAGTAACTACTAATGACGAGAAGATACAATAGAATGTGTATATACCAAGGTTGTGTCAATTGTTTAACCCTTGAATCCATGCTGTAATTATACAGGCTCTTACTGTAAACGGTCCTTTTAGGAAAATAAATAGTTAGAAAGGAGAGGATTACGAACTATGACTAAGAGAGTTCTTCAATATCATTTTCAACCATGATCTCAACAAGTCGACTAAACGTAACAGTTGGTTCCCAACCTAGAATCTCTTTTGCTTTTGCCGCGTTGGCTCGAAGTAGTTCAACTTCAGCTGGACGGAAAAAGTCTTTATTTACCTCAACAATAATCTCCCCATTATCAGAGCGAGCGCCTTTTTCAGTTTCATTTTCCCCCGACCATTCAACATCAACATCAATAGCCTTGTATGCAGCTTCAACAAAATCACGAACAGAGTGACTTTCACCCGTTCCAATGACAAAGTCTTGTGGTGTGTCTTGCTGTAAAATTCTCCACATTGCCTCAACGAATTCTGGAGCGTAACCCCAATCACGCATAAAACTCATTTCAAAACTCGGTGGGGGTTGAAGAAAGGTTGAGAGAGAGGTAAA
>CAYZXG010000161.1:0-1918 GCA_964482365.1 uncultured Candidatus Saccharibacteria bacterium
CATCAGTTAGACAAAGAGGTTCATATTTTTACTGACCGTCGGATTCGCTGATTTACAGAGTCTAGTTTAGATATGGTATATAATAATTCCCATGCATCGAACGCAGCTTTTTTTAACCGAGAATCTTCATGCAACTCTTAAAAGTCAGGCATCTCAAGATGGACGAACACTTTCGGAATACGTCCGTATTATTTTGGACGAACATATAAATACGCATACGCGTAAACATACCGAGAGGGCAATTGTTTCGCTTATGGCAATGACGCAACCACCCAAAGAAGAGACAAACGGTACGTCGTAACCAAATGAATACGTTATTTATTAACACCGATGCATTCAGTGCGCTCAATATTTACGATCATCCTCATCATGGAAAGGCGATTGCATTTGTGAACGATCTTTTCTCGCAAACGGTAAAACTGTATACGTCGCATGCGGTTGTGACTCATGTGGCCGAAAAAATTCGACGAAAGCAAGGGTATCCCAAAATGCTTCAGTTTATTAACCTTATCCAGACGGGAGGTTTTTCGGTGCTGTACGAGGATGAGGTGGTTTTTGAACGTGCATCAAAACGACTTTTAGAAAATAAGACAGTGGCGAAAATGCGCCTTGTTGATGCAATAGTTGTCGAGCATATGATGATGTGGGGAGTAAAAGACGTTTTTACGTTTCGACAGGAATTTAAAAAATGCAATGTTATTACGTGGCCAAAGTAGGCAAGAAATTCTCTTTTGTGTTTTATATGGTCCGTGATGTATACTGCAGTATAGAGTATGCAAGTTTGTTTATTGGGAACAATCAAAAATAAGGACGTTGCTGCTTTGCAGGAATATCTGCTTAATACTGATCATAAAATTTCGACAATACCGCCGAGTGAATCAGAAAAAGACGTGGTAGATCGATATCAAGTGTCAAAAAAAACCGTTGCGACTTGTGACGTTGTTATGGCCCATGTGTCGGTTTTTGATGAAGGCAATGCATACCAGCTGGCAATAGCTTTGGATTCAAAAAAATACGTGTTACTCCTTGTTCCTTCGGGAGATAGTCGAAATGAAGAGATTTCACGTATTCGTGATTCCCAACTACGAATTGCACAGTATTCCGATAACAAAGGATTTCGAACGGCAGTCGATGGGTTTTTTGCTGAAATGATGAATAAGCTTGACGCAAAGCTTTTTATGGTCATCCCACCGTCAGTGAATAAATATCTGGACTGGGTGCTTGTCCATACCGAAAAAAGTAAGTCGGATGTTGTACGTGCAGCCGTTGAAGGGGTTGCCGCAAAGGATGAAGATTACAAATCATTTCTTTCAAAGTCGAATAGTTAAACCTTTTTCTCCTGAGCCCATTCCTTCAATATGCGACTTGACAGGTGGTATATATTTGTGTATATAATGCACGTGAAGCAAAAATTATGGTCCTAGCTCGGTGGAAGACTGAGGAAAGCTAGGACCACAGCAATTATAACATTTATTGTCTATGTTGGCAAAATGAATACGGAAAAGTTTTCATGGCTATGTAGAAGGGGATACACAATATGGTAGAAGACATCATCTTACAAAAACTTATAAAAGAATACGGTATTGAAGGTGTGTTACTTGCACTTGCCGATGTGTGCGAAATTGCGCAAGAACAGTCAACGGGAGTATTTGTAGATCTAAAGGGTGCCCAAAAGTATTCTTTTTGTGCAACGGAGTTGCACGAACTTCTAGACCGCCTCCCCACGACATAATTTGTGTTTTTGATTGGTTTGGTATATACTTGGTGATATAAACTATGACAGCTGTTGAAATTATAACGACTGTAACCGTAATACTAGGTCTTTCCTCTGGAGTGCTTGTGCTTCTCAGTGATCCAAAGGATATTATCAAAAGGTATTATTTCTATCTCACTCTCGGCATGGTTGGATTTGCGATTA
>CAYZXG010000162.1:0-1918 GCA_964482365.1 uncultured Candidatus Saccharibacteria bacterium
AAACCATTGAAATATTACGCGGTTTAAAAGATAGGTATGAAGCTCATCATCGAGTAAAAATTTCTGATGAAGCTATTGTTTCTTCAGCTGAACTTTCTGATAGATACGTGTCAGATCGGTTTCTTCCTGATAAAGCGATAGATCTTATTGATGAAGCGTGTGCTGAAGTTCGACTTCGAACCGTTGCGCCTCCAAGCAATCTTGAAGAGGTCCGTAAATCGATTCAAATAAAAAAACGCGAACTTGCCGAAGCACAATCAAATGACGAATCTGACAAGCAACATGCCCTTGAAGAAGAGTTGTCAAAGCTCACCAAAACCGAAGCTGATATCACCGAACTTTGGCAAAAAACCAAAGCAACAGATACTCCTGAAGTTAGTGTCGATGATGTGGCCTCGGTACTTTCAAAAATGACAGGTGTACCTGTTACGCGCCTTACTGAAGTTGAAAAGAAGCGCCTTATGAATCTTGAAGCACAGCTACATCAAAGGATTATTGGTCAACACGAAGCAGTTTCCGCGGTAAGTGAAGCAATTCGTCGAGCACGTGCTGGGTTAAAAGATATTAATCGACCGATTGGCAGTTTTATGTTTTTAGGACCAACTGGTGTGGGTAAAACGGAACTTTCAAAAGCATTAGCTGAGGTTTTGTACGGTGACGAGCGACACATGATTCGGCTTGATATGAGTGAATTCCAAGAGAGTCATACGGTAGCACGTCTGATTGGCTCACCACCGGGATATGTTGGTCATGAAGAGGGTGGGCAGTTGACTGAACAAGTTCGTCGGACACCGTATAGCATCATTTTGTTGGACGAGATTGAAAAAGCACATGATGATGTGTTTAATATACTTCTTCAAATTCTAGAAGATGGTCGTATGACAGATGGACAAGGTAAAACCGTTGATTTTAAAAACACCATAATAATTATGACTTCAAATTTAGCGAGTGATATCATCCAAAAAGCTGGTGCACAAGGAAAAGCCGCCTCAAAATTGGAAGAAAGTATAGAATTAGTCGTAAAAGCAACTTTTAGACCGGAATTTCTTAACAGGATAGATGAATTTGTAATTTTCCATACGCTTACAAAGGACCATATGAAATCCATCGTGCAATTACAACTTGAACATACCCGTAGATTAGTTGCCGCGCAGGATATGGATGTTACGTTTAGTGACGATGTAAAAAAATACCTTGTTGATAAAGGGTACGACCAAGAGTTTGGAGCACGGCCATTGCGAAGACTTATACAACGTGAGATTGAGTCAGGCCTCTCAACCTTGTTACTAACGGAACAAATAGCAAAAGGTGAAGAAATTACGGTAACACTACATAGCGACGGTGTGATACAATTTGCCCATGCAAAACCTAAAAAATCCAGAACCTCGGTTTGATTTTAATGTAGGAGATACGATCATTATTAGTACCAAGATTTCTGAAGGAGAACGAACCAGAACGCAGAATTTTGAAGGCGTAGTCATCTCTAAGCGTGGCGCAGGTACGGGCAAAACATTTATCGTCCGTCGTGTTGGTACCGATGAAATTGGAGTTGAACGAATATTCCCTGAGTTTTCACCCCTTGTTGAAAATGTAACCGTCAAACGCTCGGGAAGCCCACGTCGCGCAAAACTTTATTATCTACGCGACCGTAAAGGTAAACGCGCAAATTTTGTTAAAGAATCAGCATAATTTTGCCTTAATCACTTGACCTCGTTCTCAATTTCTTGTAGCATCTATGCATCGTGGAAGATACAGCTGAACTTGGTGCTTGGGGGGAATCGCAAGCGCAGGAATATTTAAAAAAACTTGGTTTTACTATTCTCGCTAGGAATTGGCGCTATAAAAATCGTCATGAGATTGATATTGTTGCAACGTATAACAAAGAGCTCATTGCAATTGAAGTCAAAACACATGCTCA
>CAYZXG010000163.1:0-1915 GCA_964482365.1 uncultured Candidatus Saccharibacteria bacterium
TACCATCCGAAACAATACCTCCTTTTATTTGCGTCTCCTCATTTATCAATCTCTTTTTTTCATTTTGATATTCTTCCTCACTTATTAAGCCTTCGATTTTCATGCCATATACGTTTTTCTTCTCAGTGAGAATAGCATCAAGTCGTCTGGTTAGTTTTCCCTTCTGGACCCTCTCGAATTCAAACTCTTTTTCATTTCTTCGTTTCAGGTTATCTCTAATCCAATCGACTAAACTCTGTGAAATCTCAAGCCCCGCAACATACTCTACCACCTGTTTTTCAAGCTTTTCTGCGTTGAGATAGGGCTGAGAGCAGTTCCCACTTTTCTCAGTACATCTGGCATACACGAACGTTTGGAAGGTTCCGTTTTTATACCGCTTGCTATGCAGTTCACAAGTTATGGAGGAGCCACACTCTCCACATTTAAGTAGCTTCATGAAATAAAAGTTATTGCTATTTTGAATTACTTTTTTCCTGCCATCGATGATTTCTTGAACCCTGTTGTACTCGGCAATAGTGATCATCGGTTTATGCTTACCCTGATATCTTTCTCCCTTATAGTCAAACAGCCCAGTATAAAATATTCTTCTAAAGAATCTAAACGCCTCAGCATGACTAATTGGCTTACCTGTTCGAGTGCTACGTAATCCCATTGCTGTTATTTTCTCCAAAGAGCTCAGAACCGACTCTTTTCCAGAAATCATTAGCTCCCACCATTTGCGGCAGAGGTCGAATCTATCAGGATCGGGAAGGACTTCTTTTTGGCCTTTGGGCTTTATGGGGTCATTCAAATAGCCAATAGGTGCTTTCCCAGGTTTCCAGCCCATTTGTAACTTAGTGTTCATTCCTCTCTTAACGTTGTCAGAGAGATCTTTACTAAACTTAGTTGCCATTCCAAACTCAATAAACAAAAATGTTGAATTATTCCTGTCATAGTCCATCGTGGGAGTAACGATCTTTAGGCCCTCATAATCAACCTTATCAATCAAACCGCCACCCTCTTTGGCGTTGCGACATAGCCTGTCTGCTTTCCAGCAAACGACACGATTTGCCTCTCCATTGGCAATTCTGGCAATCAAGGCCTTGAATTCTGGTCTTTTATCAGGACGTTTGGCTGATTTACTCTCTTTGTAGACACCAAGGACAATTAGACCCTTATCTTTTGCCAACTCCGAACATGTGTTTTCTTGATCGTTTAGAGAAAGGATTTGACGTTCTTTATCCTCTGATGATTTCCTGCAATATATAAAGCATGTATCCATAAGTTTATTACTCACAATTCCTGAACCTTAATAGTTATAGGTTGTTGTTGATGTTAACTCTTTCGCGTCTTAATTCAAGTCGAGAGTCGATTAGATAATCAAAAAGACTCAAAAGAGCAGTTGCTTGCTCAATAGCCTGCTTATCTGAAAGCTCGACACCATAATCCTTCTTCACAATCAACTTAAATTTATCGAGTTCTTCCCGGGTAACCAAGGAGTTGGTCAGTATTAGGTTGTTTCCATCATTTGATGATTTTTTTGTGGCAGTTTCTGTCATCTTTAATACCCAAAGTACAGAAACTGGTGATTTAGCTCAATAAACTTAGTGTTTAGTTTTGTTTACTTATGTAAATTAGTAGGTTATTAGTGTAAACAAGTGGGGACAAAAAGCAGGCAATTTTGATATGATCAATGTATGTCAAAGTTTTTTCATCAAGAAAAAAAGCAACCATTCACATATTCAGCAATAGAGACACGAAGAAGTAAACCTAGTTATTTTGGCTGGATTATAGGAGTGATTTTTATACTCCTATTATTGACAGGGGTTTACCTCTTTTTGAGGTAATTAAGAATGGTATAGTTTTCGAAAGAATCACCGGAGAGAATGTTTGCCGCCAAAGAAAAATAAACAAAATCGAAATATGATAAAAGAAT
>CAYZXG010000164.1:0-1907 GCA_964482365.1 uncultured Candidatus Saccharibacteria bacterium
TCAATGCATTTCCTACAAGTTGAAGCAAAACTTCGTGGGTGGAATCGGATTGTGGCGGACGTCTCCGAGATAATGGAACAGGTAACCATGTTTGGCAAGAAAGACCTTAGGAAGAAAGAATTCGAGAAACTGATTCGTTGCCTTGATGAACTTGCCGTTCGAGGTTTGTTTTATCTTGCGACAAAATTGCCAATTGCAAAATTGGTTCTGCTTCCATTGGCATTAAATCAATACCCTGCCAAAAACGATGATGAGCTACTAACAGCATCCAAGGCAATGCATCTTTTTGAAACAGTTGTTCGGAACGCTGTTGTTTCAAGAAAAATTCTAGATATTACTCGTGATGGCATGGAATCATGTATTTGGTTTTTGTACATGGTGGGTGTCGAAGAGTTAGTTAACCAAACAGACCAGTGGAGTGTTCACTCGGTTGCCAAAGCCGCAGGGTTGATCGATAAAGGCAGCGGTTTGTATACGAATGGCTTTACAGACTCTCAGCTTATAGTTTTGTCGTTGTTCGATCCTGTTGCGCAACAGACACTTTTGTATCGCAGAAATCAATAAATTGAAAGTAAGTAGTCCAAAGTAATAAATATTGAGCCCTCGCATCTAAACGGTGCGGGGGCTTTTTTGTGTTATTTGTGATTTTGTCCTATAATACGGCAGAACATTAATAACCCGATGCTTTGGTTTTTATCAAGAATGATTAGTATAAAAGAAAAGGAATTGTGGAATGGATATGAAGATTGCAAGGTTTTTGCGCCAGTTTCGTTTGTATTTAGTCGGTGATCCTAGTCTTGTCGGAAACTGGGCTGCAATGTATTTTGCGAATCAGGTTCTTGGCTCTCAATCGAGTGTTGAAGAATATTGTGCCGCGTACGTTGCGGGCAAGTTTTCTGATGTTGTTTGTAAGAATGAACCTGCGGATTCAACAAAAGCGGCCGTTCCATTTTGGCGCAATGACTGGAATTTTTTCCTCAAGCGGATTGATATTGTTGCATTAGAAGTGTGGCAGGAAATCGGTCGCAGGAAAGTGCCAGAAGTTACAAACAGGTCGATGAGTTTGCTTGGTAAAATGCACCGTTTGTATAACTGGAGTGATGCCTGTAATAACATCGATCGGATTGTTCGAACATTTGATGATGAGCCGATGAGGGTTCCCACATTCCAGGAATACAACGAGTTGGTGGTGTACTTTGATCAACTTAAGGAACTCGGAACCGCATTTTATTGCACGGGAGTATCGTTTGATATGATCGTCGTTTACCGAATTCTTGTGAATGATCCGCGTGGCGAACAAAGGGCGGCAACGTTTTTGAAGGCCATTTATGACACAGTGGGGAGGCGGCGGATTTCGAATATTGCGGCTGAGCCTGTCGAGGCACGCGTTGACTTTCTTATCTGGTTTGCAATGACGGCATCCGCTTCAGGCATGGAAAATGGTTTGATCGAGAAAGTTGCATCGGCAATAGGGTTGATTTCCTCCACAAAACCATATCACTACATTGATGAAGTACGTGTAGAGGATTTGCTACGATTATCGCCGTTTTGTTCAATTGCAAACGTAACCTATCACAGGAGAATTGATGATGGCAAGTAAATATCATGAACTATGGGTAAAAAGGCTACGGGAAAAGGTTAACCCGATTGCTCTTCGGCGTATGTCTACGTCTGTGAAGGGTGTGGTTTGTAAAATCATATCCATGACATGGCGTAACGCCATTCGCTATGTTGAGTTGGTTGATTCTGCTGTTTGATTTGTAAATAATTTGTTTCCAGCAAAATTTTGTGAAAGGAATGATGTACATGAAAGGTAATGCACGGCATGGTTTTGTGCTGATGATGGGTATGCCAGGTATGCAGGCGGCGACTCAGTCCCATGTGATAGGTAAAAATACGGATGGGCA
>CAYZXG010000165.1:0-1877 GCA_964482365.1 uncultured Candidatus Saccharibacteria bacterium
GAGTCCGCAATCTTTCTGGAGTGGCGGTTATTACAGTTTTAACCAAGCCATATTTTTGCCCTGGTCGATGTGTTTATTGTCCGACTGAAGCTAGAATGCCTAAATCGTACTTGGCCAATGAGCCCGGAGCGGCTCGAGCAGTGCGACACCAGTTCGATCCATTTGATCAGGTGCAGTCACGATTGAAATCTTTGGAAGTTAATGGACACTCTACAGACAAGTGCGAATTAATTGTTTTAGGTGGTACATGGACGGCTTACCCTAAGCAGTATCAAACTTGGTTTATCAAACGCTGTTTTGATGCCTTTAACGAACAGGTGTCGGCTAGTTTGGATAAGGCAAAAGAGCTAAATGAAACTGCCCCGCACCGGGTAGTTGGACTAACCTTGGAAACCAGGCCTGACCACACAGACAAAGCCGAGGCTAAGCGCTTACGTTGGTTGGGGTGTACTCGAGTGCAGCTAGGAGTTCAAACCACTGACCAAGAAGTGTTAGATTTAATTAAAAGAGACCAGACGAATGCCCAAGTGATTGAGGCAACACGGATTCTAAAGGAAGCTGGCTTTAAGATTTCCCATCACTATATGCAAATGTTGCCAGGTGCGACCTATCAGTCAGACGTTCAAACTATTGCGGATGCCTTTTTTACACCAGACTTTCAGCCAGATCACGTGAAGATTTATCCAACCTCGGTGATTAAGACTTCAGTGCTTTATCATTGGTGGAAGAGTGGTAAGTACCAGCCGTACGCGCAGGAAGATTTAATTCGTTTGCTTGCCGAGATTAAATCAATGGTGCCAGAGTGGGTACGAATTGAACGTTTGATTCGTGATATTCCAAGTGAGTCGATTCAGGCTGGTAACATGGTGACGAATTTACGGCAATTGATGCAAGACAAGGGGGTGGCTTGTCGGTGTATTCGCTGTCGAGAGCCTGGAGCCAGAGAAGTGGCCATTGATGATGTTGAGTTAGTGGTGCGTGAGTATGAAGCTAGTGGTGGGACAGAATATTTTTTAAGCTACGAATCAAAAGATGGTCAGATGTTGTATGCATTTGCACGTTTGCGTTTGCAGAAACTGGCAAAACATTGGTTACCGGTGTTACAAGATACAGCCTTGATTCGTGAGGTTCATACCTATGGTCGTCTCAAGAAGGTTGGTGAAGGCAAGGGTAGTGTTCAGCATATTGGAATGGGACAGCAACTGATGGCTGAGGCCGAGCGTATTGCTCAAGATAATGGTTTTAAGCGCATTGCCGTGATCGCTGGAATTGGTGTACGAGAATATTTTCGCAACAAATTAGGATACACCTTAGAAGATGAGTATATGGTAAAGCCGCTTTAAAAAAAAGACGGGCGCGGCCTTTAAGAGGATTTGCCCGAGTCACGAATGGCTGTGCTGACCATGTCGTTTGAGCAGGTCACCAATGGTGTGACGCTCGCGGTGGCGGCCGTTGCTGGCCTGCTCCGTGACGACGATGGTGTCGCGGCTGATGGCCGGAAGCGGCGGCAGCAGGGTGCGACAGACCCAACAGGGATGGAGCGTCAAGGTGCGCTCCTCGTTGGGCTGGGGCTCGCCGATAACGACGAGTCCGATCACCGTTCCGTACCCAGAGGCGATGGCTCCGCCGACGGCGACCTGTTCGGCACAGATCTTGGGACCGTCCTCCAGCGGCTTCATGTTGATGCCGGCGAAGGCGCGGTACTCGCGACCGTTGAAGGCCAGAGCCACTGCCCCGACTCGGAAGCCTCGGTAGGATTGAGCGCGCCGTTGAGCAGCACGCGCCATTTCCACCAGCTCTTCCAACCGTTGGTCAAACTCACGCGTGTGCTTGGGCTTCATCTGTCCTCCATTGAGCCAAAGAGTGTCGTGCGCTCA
>CAYZXG010000166.1:0-1111 GCA_964482365.1 uncultured Candidatus Saccharibacteria bacterium
TTTTGCAAATAATATGGTTCAGGTTGTCGCTCCACTTCTTGCATATCGAACTTAGTTACTCGTAGCTGATCGCACATTAGTTGAATGTGCGATCATTGCGCATTGACGAACATGTCCCTTGCGGTGTATATATACATCGTCAGTAAGTGTTGTTACTTCGTACGTTAAGAAAGGATAAGATCATGTTAACAGATGGCTTTGTCACGTTTCCTTTTCAACAGGGGATAAAGTTTGGAGTTGTTTGCAACGGAAATCCATTTAGAATAGAAGCAGCTCGTCTTGTTGAGCAGACATACGTACACCGTTTTGGTTGGTTACTGGAGGATTCCGAAGTTCTTCAAAAAGATCTAGACCCAACGGGGCGCCTTGATTGCTCGCGAACAGTTGTTGGGGTAGATGGAAACGAGAAAGTTATAATAACATTAACACTGTTTACGAGTTGTAAGGAAGTGGATGGTCGTCCATTAAGGTTTCCTCTCGAAGAAGGGGGATTGGTTCTTCCGTTGAGGTTTTGTGACCGTACTAAAGTCGCTGAACTTGGTCGATTTGCAAAGTTACCTGAAGCAAGGGAATTCCTTGGTTTGGGTGTTTACAATTTGGTTGTCAAGTTGTTAGAGGCAAGTGACCTGAGGTATCTTATTATGACGGTTAATTGGGGAGTTCTGTCTGATTTGTGGCTCGCTGGTATTATTCCGGAAATACTAGGGCCACCAGAATCATATTATGGAGCTCCTGAGTCGATTTTTGCAGTAATCGACACTAAGTATGCTTTCGAGCTTTTGGCAATATCAAACCCCTATGCACTTAAGTGTATTGGCATTGGGACAAAGTATGAACACATGAAGTTTGGCATTGATGGTATAAGGTACTTCGTTATTGCCTTGTACTCTACGATAAAATTCTTAGGTGTAAAGGGTCTTAAGATCTGGGCAATACAGCTTAAAAGACAGGCGAAGTTCGTTGCAAAATTCTGGTCAAAAAGAATCCGGAAATTCCTGAACCGCGAGTGGTTAGTCAAGATCGATATGGGTTATTAAACATTACCCATATCGATTTTTTTTGTTATCATTAGCATTGGAGAACCTAAAAAAGCAACAGAAGCTTTAGCCTC
>CAYZXG010000166.1:1121-1822 GCA_964482365.1 uncultured Candidatus Saccharibacteria bacterium
GTATAGTCAGTGGTTTTTGCTTCTGGGTACCGGTTTAAATTTCCTACTTGCGTTGGTGATATATGCAAAAGGAAGTCGACGTTTGACAACCTATACATTTGTTGTTTTTGCTTTAGCAATTGCCGGTTGGACGTTCAGTATACTAATGTTGAACATTTCCCCGAATTACATTTGGGCAAAATTAGCATTTATGTTTCCATCGCTGGTGCCTTCGTCTATGGTATTGTTCGCAGTTAGTTTTCCTGATGGAGCGAGTGGCTTCTGGGCAAAAAAGACAGTTGGTTTGTTAATAGGCTTGGTATCTGTTGTTTTAGTAATTCTAACCTTATTTTCTGAGAAAATTGTTGTAGGATTTCGAGTCGTAGATACCGGTGTGCAAAGCATAAAAGGTGATTTATATTTCATGTTTCTTTTTTTTATTGTTTTATCTTCATTAATTTCCCTTTATAGCTTAGGGAAGAAGTTTTTTTTATCGACAGGAGTCACGCGAGCCCAGTTAGGGGTTGTGTGGGTAGGAATATTCTTTTTCGCCCTATCGTCCCTTGCTACTAACTTGTTCTTGCCAAGCCTTGGTGTTTCTGGTTTTAACTCGATGGGGCCACTTTTTTCAGTTTTCATGATTGGTTCTACCACCTACGCAATTGTCCGGCATCGATTGCTTGATGTTAGACTTGCGGTTCGAGCTGGGATTTATCGACTAT
>CAYZXG010000167.1:0-1821 GCA_964482365.1 uncultured Candidatus Saccharibacteria bacterium
TTCTATGAATTTAACTGCATTTCAAGCGGCAGCAATAAACTAAGCGCGGTTTTCCAGTCAACACCGGCGAGCTGACTAAGAACCCCAATAACTCTCTGTGGATCGGCAAACTGGCCGTCTTTGTCAAAAACAATCTGCCCACCAGTACCTTGGTTCTTTTGAATAACAATTACGCACCTTGTTCCTTGCCAAGTTATTGCAAAGTAACACCCTTCGGGCCATTTTAATGGAGAAAGGTAAAGGTGTGCATGATACCTTCGAATAATGAAATGCGGCTTGTCATCAGCTCGCATAAGTTGCAATAGCTTTGCGTCAGATTTAACAGTCAAAATGCCATCCATATTCTGAGACAAATTCGCATATAGCTTGGCCATTTCACGTTCCATTAACAACAACAGCACCATTTTTTGCCAGAACTCCGTGGTAACCTCCCGCACAAAATACGGGACTTTCTCACCGCGCGTATCGACCTCAATCGTTTTGCCTGTAACTCCGGAAACAGTGATTTTGGCCTCCTCTCCTGCAATACAACGGACAAAGATTCCCACCTGGTCAGGAGTCATAATGTGCAAAAACATAATATTTGGAACCCAACCCGTAGAAACACTTATGCATAAGTCTGGACGTCTTCGAAGAAATTCTTCAAAAACCCTAACATCATTAATTACCTCAGAAAACGGCTTAACCGTCATACTATCCTCCCTTGTAAAAGAGCCCACTGAGCAAAAACGCACACAATGCGTACTATGGGTTGGTATTATAACACAAAACGGGTGGAGCAAAGGAATAAATCCCCCGCCCCACCTGCACTTTACATCACCACGTTGGATGCTCTGCAAGGAATTCGTTTGGAATTGTCACGTCGTTCTCCTTTTGAACGTATAATCCTTAAGAATTACCCGATGACGAGCAAGAACCTCAAATATACCCAACGCATTATTCCACGACTCCTCCGCAAGTTGAAGGGCTATTGCCAAAACCGTATCCCGTTGCAATTCGACCATACTACGTTGCGTTGACATCCCGTCCAAAAGTTCAACTCGAACAACTTCGCCGGCCCAAACAATCTCAATCTTTTGAGTTTTCGACCACAACTCAGGGTGCAACCACAACGTAACACAACCCTTGTCAACTGCTACTTGGCCACGTATACATGGCTTCAATAGAACATGAAGTTTCGGATCACGAATGATCATTGCGGCAGAATCGATGTTTTTTGGAAGTTCAGCAAACCGTATTGCCTGGATGGGATCACGCATCACGTTAAGTAAAATAGCCTGCCATGACTCGTCGGCATAGCCATCAACCGGACGCGGTGGATCAAGTTCATCCCAACTCACTTGATACTTCTCCGCTTGATTGGGTCTTCCAACTTCAACAATAACTTGACCCTGTTCGTTTCCATATGCGTAAAAACAAACCGCATTGCCATGCAGAATAACGCACAATGACACCGGATGTACCCCGTTACTCGGGTGTAGATTTAGATCCGAAATAATACTATCCACCTCAAATTTTCCCCGAACATATGCGACAAAAGACTGGACTTGCTTGTGCATCGCCGTTAGTGCTTTGTCATTCATAAAACCTCCTCAAGATTCGTATAGTGCCCAATTATGTGGCTCTTTTTGTTTCGGCAACAATCCCACTTGAACAAAACCGCCTGGTGTAAACATTTGGGTAAACAGGGCTTCCACGCCAACAAATCTGGTAGGCGTAATTGTTGAAACATCAATGGTCTCAAATGGTGCACAATCTGAAAGCTGTGCCCAATCAATAAATCTCCTACCAAGACAGTTAAACCACTCGGTAGGTATTCGG
>CAYZXG010000168.1:0-1812 GCA_964482365.1 uncultured Candidatus Saccharibacteria bacterium
AAAAGTTCTTCGGCTTTTAATTTTGTAAAATCATCTGACAGAAATTTAATATTTGGTAGTTTATTTTCTTCCTTAAGTGCCAATATTTCTGCTTCACATTGATCTACAGCAGTAACATTCACTCCATTTTTAGCAAAGAAGACACTGTCCCTCCCGTTACCACATCCAAACTCTACCAACGAGTCCTGCTTTTTTAAATAATTTTCAAGCACAAACTGCGCAAACAAGGATGCTTGCTCTGGGGCAATATTGATTTCATAATAATTTTCCCAATATTTTTTATCCATGTTTTCTATTATAAATAAGTAAAAATGTGTATTTTGCTAAATTCTAAAGCAAAGAAAGGAGGCTGCCCCAAAAGGCAAGTCTAGCACATTTTAATTTTAAGTAAAAATTCTAATTATTCCTTCCCTTGACTGCTTAAAGATTAATAAGCTCAGTACCACCACAAAATAAGACAGCATTGTCCCACACGCAGATCCCTGTGCTCCGAACTGCGGGATTAAAAGAACATTTAGTGCGACGTTTGTAACCGCTCCAATAATACTCGTATACAAAAAAATCTTGCTTAGATTCTCAACAATAAGAAATTGCTGAGAAAGAATAACTAGGGTGATAGCTACGCTTGTCCACAAATATATACGCAAAATAGGGGTTGCTGAAACAAAGGCATCTCCGAAAACAAGGTGTATGACCCACGGCGCAAAAAGATATAAAGGGAGAGCAATAATAACCGTTACACCTACTGTGAGCCCAGTAAGTGCTCGAAGTCTTTTTGCATACATAATAAAATTTGTTTTCTTTGCATTTACCACTGCAGGAAGCATAGATATAACAATTAACCCTGGCAAAAATGCCCAAATCTGAGTAAGCTTAACTGCAACACCATAGATTCCGACCGTTGATGCGTCAATATAATGAAGAAGCATTACTTGATCCATTTTTGCATATATATAACCAGAAAAACCAGCAAGTAGGAGTGGCCAAGAATCGTTCATGAGTCGCCTAAAAACATCAATACGAAAACGCCACAAAAAATGTCTACCCTCGAAATGTTTAACGTAGACATACAAAGACCAAGCAGTTGAGATAACCGCTTCTACAAGAAGCACAAGAGCAAAATATATAATGCCCTTATCAAGGAAAATGACGAGAAGCTTGAGCGCGGGGAGAAAAAAAGCTAAGAAAATAGAAATCTGAGAGCTATACTTTGCCTTAACCTGTGCATTAAACAAGATTGCGACCGTGCCAATCGGGCTGATAACAAACGTTAGCGCGCAGATACCAATTAATATTGTCAGGATTGCATCATCCCCTAAAAGCAACGAAGTTGCGATGGCTGTAAAAAAAGCGAGTGCCCCAAAAAACAACTTTGAAAACACGGCCGTCCCAATTAGCTCATTTTCTTTTTCAGGATAAGCGATAAGGTCACGATACAAAATTTGGTCAATTCCCAAAGACGCAAAAACAGAAATAATCGCCACAAAACTCTGCGCATAATCGAGCCGTCCAAGATTTTCTGGCCCAAGATATCGGGCAACGATAGCAATTGTTAAAAAAGAGGTGATGAAAGAAATAACACGCGCGGCAATCAACCACCCCATATTTCTAAAATATTTTTGAAAACCAGAGTGCGCCCATTTTTCTTTTATATAGGGGATTGTAATCGGTGGCATAGTACGGGGAGCCTTATTCGAGGATAATAGCATCTTACCTACTTATTTTCTATAGATGGTGATATATTAAACTGGCAAGAATATCATGAAATTTAGCATAATTACACCCACCTATAAACGAAGTGACTTGCTCGAG
>CAYZXG010000169.1:0-1750 GCA_964482365.1 uncultured Candidatus Saccharibacteria bacterium
AGGGGAATTTCACCCCATTCCGATAATTATCGGAACTCACAGAACCACCGATAGCGATCGGCGTGATGGTCTCCCATCATACGGCTCTTGTTATACAAATCTACACATTATCACGACAAGAATCCAAGTTGCCAATGGTAAAATAGGTACGGATATTGATGCTGTACCCTTGTCAACCAACTGTAAGCTCTTCTTATACTCGTCTTATAACGTTTATACCGTTTTCTTGCCCACCTTACTACCCGCTGATTCAGTAACTTGAAAACCTTGTGCAGATTAGACAACCTAAATTTTTCGAAATAGCGTATTCATCCGCGAATCATCGGATTCAGCTTTTGGGCAATGCCTACTACGCTTTTGAAGGTCATCTTCTCCACCTCTAGTTCTCCTAGTTTATCAGCTATTCGTTTGCAAGAGCTAATACTTATTGCACAGTCAAATCCGAGAAACACACCTTGTGTTTTCTTTGATTTCGTTGTTCGTGGCTGAAAGGAATATCCCAAAAAATCGAATTTGACTACTGGGTATTTTTCCTTCCTACGATAATCTTTACAGTAAACAATCTTGGTTTTATCTGGATGCAATTCCAGGTCAATGTTGTTTATCCGTTGGTTGATTAGCGTTAGTATATGCTCCGCATGGCGTTTACTCCTACAGTGAACTATTACATCATCGGCATATCTTGCAAAGTTTGCTGTTGGGTCTGTTTGTTCTAACCATTTATCAAAGCCATAATGCAGGAACAGGTTGGCCAATAGAGGGCTAATTACGCCTCCTTGTGGTGTGCCTTTTCCTTGCTTTGTGATTAGTTCGCCAGACTTTTTGAGTATCGGGGCTTCGAGCCATCGTTTTATGTAGAGTTTTATCCAGTTTTCCGGGACATGTTTCTCTACTGCCAGCATCAGTTTTTCATGACTAATATTGTCAAAGAACCCTTTGATGTCCAAATCTATTACCCAGTCGTTTTTCCTTGTGTACTCCCGTACCTTTTCCAAGGCCTGATGGGCACTTTTATTTGGTCGGTATCCATAAGAATTTTCACTGAATATGGCTTCAAACCTAGGTTCGATGTACATTGTGATAGCCATCTGTGCCACCCTGTCGCTGATCGTTGGGATACCAAGTTTTCTGACTTTTCCGTCTTTCTTTGGTATTTCTACTTCTTTGACCGGGGGTGGAAAGTAACTTCCTGATGCCATGCGATTCCATAGTTTGTACAGGTGTTTTCTTCTGTCTGCATCGTATTCATCCATGCTTACTTCATCTACTCCTGCACTCCCTTTGTTGGCCCGAACTTTCTTATAAGCCTCCCAAATCATTGAGCGGCTTATCGGTATCGATTTTGTCTCATTCCATAATTTCATCCTCTTACGAGTTGGTTAATGTAATGTTACTGTATAACCTAACCCCTTTGCTCCTTTTCCATTACAAAAAAATCATCACTACTACGGGTTAGTCTGCCCCTGCATACAACATCGGTATTTTGCCTCTGGATTGATTCCATTGAGCATTTCCCTTAGCATTTGAATGCAGGTTCCCAAGTTCCGTAAGCAAGCCTGAATAAAGTTCATGCCATCTGAATGACGCCAGCCTTGCAGCAAGTAAATAGGTGGCTGCTGCAATTGGTTCTTTTTCCCACTTTTCACTCCGTAGCATACTCCGTAGCTTTTGACTGGTTGTTCCCACTTCTCGACACCTCATCAAGGGTTCATCCCGAAACTTCGGGATTCAACTCCTATATTCATACCTG
>CAYZXG010000170.1:0-1738 GCA_964482365.1 uncultured Candidatus Saccharibacteria bacterium
ATGCAAATCCCTGTTCTGATCCGCCCTCGTCCATAAAGAGGCAACCTTATACCACCTGCCAAACATCTTGTGGTATACAGAGTAACCAGTTTCTGGATGACCTATGAGCTGCATTCCATAAACAAACAGAGCCTCGTTTGCCTCGTTGTAAGACATCTCCTCGGCATCAACCTCATCAGCTCCGTTTAACTGCTGAAGGGTTGTCGACGAGAAAACTTTGCCTTCAAGTAGAGGGGTTTCCGCCTTGTAGAGCATCCGATATGCCCACCAAACCAACCGTGGTGGAGGGCCCCATTTTGTTGGAAATGCGTTCTGTGAGGCGAACTTTCCTTGCTGAATGGCAGATGAAACTCTCTCCATCCTTTCAGCACTCATCGGTGGATCTGCAACAAGGAGATAGAAGAGGAGAATCAACCCAGCAAAAGATGCCGACCCCAGAAGCGCACTTCCTGAGCCGCCCAAAAAGACAATGCCTATTCCTGCCAACACAAGAATCTCCGACAACAATAGCCGGACAATCCTCTTTCTTCGTTCTTTCTCAAGCCAGTAGTACAACAATCTGATCTGTTGTTCTTTAGTATCCATCTTTTCCTCCTCCAAACTAATAATTTATCGAAAAATCTAACAAAAACCGTCTGTACTAATCGATTCTCTTTCTCCTTTCTTAATCATGAACATTCATAAATTTGTGAACTAGTTGGAACCAACAATTTTTCTTGCTGACTGTTACCATCTCACAAAACTTGATTTGTAATACGTAATATGTAATACTTTATTCATGCAGACGCAAACTATTACGGTTCGGCTAGACAAAATCAGTACCAATCTTCTTAAAACCGCAACCCAAAACAAAAAACAAACGTCTTCTGACATTGTCCGAAAAGCACTCAAAGCGTATCTTCAAAAACCATCCACTTCCCAAAATGGTGCTGAATTCCTTACTGCTATGGCAAAAGATGCACAAGACGCCAAACAATCCGCACCTATGGACACTATCAAGAACATGGACGATTACCTTTACCAAAAAACCACATGACAAATATTTTTGTTGACGCCGACGCTTTTGTTGCGCTTAATGCCCCCAACCACCCTCTTTACCTTAAAGCAAAGACCATTATTGACTCATTCTCACAAACACCCCACCAGCTTTTTACGTGTACGTATGCGATTTTGGAAGCAGCAACCGTAATAAATATGCATATTAAAAAAGGGCTTGGCCCGATTATTGCCCAGCAGATAACCGAAAATCCACACATAATGGTAATTTCAGGCGATGAATATTTACGAAACGGCATCCAAAAAATGTCTGCACAAACCAGCAAAAACGTATCGCTAAACGACTGCGTTAATTTTTGTATTGCCGATGATCTTGGAATTAAACATATTTTTTCGTTTGATAAACACTGGACCAAAAACGGATATACACTTTTAGGTTAACTAACAAAATTTACGACATCCGTTTCATTTGCTGACGATAATTTCCAATTGCGAAACCGTAAAAATATGCAAATCCTTGCCGATTTCTATCATTCCACAAAAACACTCAAAGGGAGAGGCGCCATAGAGCCACCCCTCCTTTGTTCCCTAGTGGGCCAGCTGGGACTCGAACCCAGGACAACCCGGTTATGAGCCGGGTACTCTAACCAACTGAGTTACAGGCCCGAAACAAACACAAACTAAACGTAAAACTCATTTCAAAACTCGGTGGGGGTTGAAGAAAGGTTGAGAGAGAGGTAAA
>CAYZXG010000171.1:0-1705 GCA_964482365.1 uncultured Candidatus Saccharibacteria bacterium
CGGTTTCATTTGTTTCACCCTTTCTTGTTGTTAAAATTAGCGGCGACCATAGACAATTTCTTATGCGACTGTCAAGTAAAAGGTTGGGCCAGTTGCTTCATAAATAAATGTTACCCAAGATTGCTGTAGAGATAGAATCGTTGCTTCATAATAAATGTTACCGAGAAGCAAGGTGGACTCCATTGTTTTGTAGTTTCTAATGGAGGGGAAGAGCTGGGACCCTCAAAGGTCCCAGAGCTCTTCCCCCGTCCTTTATTTTCTTTCTTTTTTTGCTTCTTTTTTTCTTTCTTTAAAAATTTCATTTTTCAATTTATCGGTTTGGTCAAAAGCGAGAACACCTGTTTAAGTTTTATTTCCATCTGGTTTCTTAATAGGAAAGGATTAAGCTTTGCAAGCTGATTGGTAAGGGTCAGTTTGATAGCGGGATCGATCAGGTGTGATTCTATGATACGCTGATAGGGTGTTTTGGGGATATCGTGGTGTTTGATTGTTTGTGAGCCAATGCGTTTTTTAGAAATGAGTTTTACCGAGGGGCAGAAGAAATTATGAAACAGCCTCCATTCGCTACGGTAGAGTTTATTGAGAAGCGGCACAACGTCTGGATGATCTAACCGTTGATATCCAAGCCATTGACGTACATGCGTCCAGTTTTTTTGTTCTATATGTGCATTGTCATCTTTGTGGTAGGCCCTGCTTCTGGTGAACTGGATGGGCGTTTTTCTTTCGGTAAAATGCCTCAGCAGGTGATAATTCAGAAACTCAGATCCGTTATCAGAATCGAAGCCAAGAATGGGAAAGGGCAGGAGAGATTCTACATCTCTGATTTGTTCCAAGACTCCGGTCTCTCCCTTTCCCCAAACAGCCCTTTGTTCGGTCCATCCTGTGGCGATATCAACGAGATCAACGGTGTAGGCGAACATGCCAGACAGGGATTCGCCGCAGTGGGCCACAGTATCGGCTTCGAGAAAGCCCGGACGAAATTCATCCCACTGGTTCATTTTTAAGGGGATTTGTTTTCTTAGAAGAGTTCCCGGCTTTGTGGTCGACCGGCCTCGTTTTGTGTATTTTATTCTAGTGTGGTTCAAGAGCCTGTCGATAGTTGAAGCAGAAAGGGTTTTAAGCGCGCAAAGGGTCTCCTCATCAAGCCGATCAAACTCTTCCTGATATCCGGGTAACCAGAGGGGTATTATGGCCTTAAGCCGTTTTGAACACGGGAGATTTGAAGCCAACCATATCTTTTTCAAGGGTTTTAGAATGATGTCCCTGTTATAAATACAAGGCCGGCCGCGTCTTTTCGGCTTGGGCTTGGTAAAACGTTTAAACCTTCGGAGCAAGCGTATGGCGTGCTTCCTATGATAACCGCAGGTCGTGCAAAATTCATCCAGAATGGCAGTTTTGCCCCGGCGGGAGGCATTCTTATAACGCAGATAAATTGCCTCGGTATATTCCCTCTTCAATCGTGGACTCATGTTTTATCTCCTTTCAAAAGGAGTCGATGTTCGGTAACATCGATTTATGAGTCAACGATCCTCTTCAACTACTCACTTCGGTAACATTTTTTATGAGGCAATTCGGGATGACAAACTACCATTGACGTCGGTTTTCAAATCGTTGAATATTGGGGTTATGTCTCATCCCGTCGCATTAATATCCCACTCAAATTACGACATTGACGCCTTAATCGTTTCTATAAAACGCATTATTT
>CAYZXG010000172.1:0-1697 GCA_964482365.1 uncultured Candidatus Saccharibacteria bacterium
ATATGTTGCTGTTAGAGGGGGAGAGATATAAATTTAATTAGTTTGTGATATTCGGCTGTTTCAGAACTTTTGTCGTCTTCTTGAGAGCGTTTATCTTGAGTTGCAATCTAGTCTGTTATATCATGTTTGATAAAATTAGAAACTCTGATTGTGATAGTTAATCTCTAGGTTGAAGAATATAGCAATTAGGCGAAAGAGGTTTATTTCAACACTATTAATGAGGTAAAACAATATTACACGTAATGCGTGATATGCTTACATTTATGTTAAACGCACCAGGCGCTTGGAAACATACGAACAAATATTTAGAGAGTCTTATTTCAAGTCGTTGGTACAAAAGTGTTGCTAAGTTGCAAAGTGAAACGGTAAAAGCTACTTTCGAGTTTTTTCAAGATAAAGGCTTGGAATATTCTCTTTTACCAAGTACAACCAATTCAGTTTCTAGTCCAAAGGGTTTAGGGAGCGACTCAAAACCAGTCAAAATTACAATAGATGATAAAGAGACTTATTTAATTGACTCTGCCCAGTTTTACCTTGAATTAGCAACAAGAATTAACAAAAAAGGTGCGCACTATATAGCAACTTCATTTAGAGGTGAGGATGCAGATCAACGACATTTGAAACAGTTTTTCCATTCGGAAGCTGAAATCGTTGGAAAACTAGATGATGTTATGTTGCTGTGTAACGACTATTTGTTTAAGTTAGCCAAACACCTTCTTTCAACTTCTAGCCTAGAAATCGAAGAAATTACCGGAACATTACAGCATTTGGAAAAGTTCATATCAACAAAGGAAATCCCTCAGATTCGTTTTAGTGAGGCCTATGATGAATTAAAGGTTAATGAGGATTATGTTTCAGAAAATAACTTTGTTAAAACAATTACTCCACAGGGAGAGAAGAAATTGATGGAAATACATGGAGGGTTTGTTTGGCTGACACACTTTGAACATAGTTCAGTTCCTTTTTACCAGGCATTTGACAAAAAAGACCCACAATATGCTAAATGTGCGGATTTTCTTATGGGGATTGGTGAAACAATTGGTTGTGGTGAAAGACATAAGGACAGAAATGAGACAATTAAGGCTCTTGAGTTACATCAGGTCGATAAAGCTAAATACGATTGGTATTTGGAAATGAAGGATCTATCGCCACTTCAAACAAGCGGATTTGGTATGGGTATTGAAAGATTCCTGCTCTGGGTCTTACAGCATAATGATATTAGAGATATTCAGCTGATACCTAGATTTGATAATTATTCACAAATATTATGAGCGTAAAAGAAATAGAAAAAATGACATATACTGACTTTATTGCATTTATACAAGAAACAAATAGATGCCCAGGTGGTAAAAGAACGATCCGAAATATTGCCCAGAATACATTTTTAACTTCAACCAAAAAAGTATTGGATGTAGGGTCAAACACTGGATTCAATTCACTAGAATTTGCTCGACTGACCAACTGCCATGTTAGTGGGATTGATATATCTCAAACTTGTGTTGCTCATTCTAACGAGCAACTATCATTTGAGATTCCTGAAGTAAGAGAAAATGTACATTTTCAGGTGGCATCTGCTTATGATATTCCTTTTGAAAATGAAAGTTTTGATCTAACCATGGTGAGTGGTGCGACTTCTTTTATGGAGCTCATTTCAAAACTCAAATTATCGCAGTAGGACAATAATAAGTGCGAGAAAT
>CAYZXG010000173.1:0-1679 GCA_964482365.1 uncultured Candidatus Saccharibacteria bacterium
TTTTTCCTCTGGTTGCACAACCTCATTCAGTACCATTATTGGTTAGGTAAGACTGAAAGTCGTATGGGTAACAGATATGTGGTAGAATACCGTGAGTTTTGTTTTAGTTAACCGCACTGTAACAAAAAGGAGTAATACGTATGCCAGTAAAAAAGAAGAGGTACGGTGGGTTGATTATCTTCCTTGGCATTCTTGTCCTTATAGTAGGGCTTGTAATGTCGTTTTGGCCTGTTAAAGGGGTGGAGTCTGCTCCGGTCCAAGCGGATGCAGTTTTTGGGGTGGTGTTTTATGATGCCAACCAAAGCGGTTCGTATGAGCTTGGGGAGAAGGGGATCTCGAGCGCTACCGTTTGGCTACTGGATGCTGTTGAGAATCTTGTAGACTCTGCGGTAACGGGCGAGGATGGTGTCTATGCTTTTACTTCGTGGAGTTCGTTGCCAGATGGCACCTACTATGTGGTGCTTTTGCAGAATGCATACTTGGGGGCGCTACTTACAACGCCTCGATCGGTGGAGATTACGAAAGAGGGAGATGTTTCTCCCGACTATGAGATAAATTTCGGTTTGTGGAGGCATCAATTCTACCTACCAGTCATTATTCGTTAACAGTATCGGAAGGGTGGCACGGAGCAATCTGTGCCGCCCTTCGTTTTTATCAGCAGTTCACGTTTAGTGTATAATTTTGGTATGTCGGGGCATTCAAAATGGAGCAAGGTTAAACGTCAAAAAGAAATCAATGATCCCAAAAAAAGCCGTGCGTTCAGTATAATCTCCAAAAAAATTCAAGCTTGTTCTCGTGAGCACGGCCCGAGTCTTGATACTAACCCAACACTTCGTACGCTGGTCGATGAGGCGCGGAGTATAAACATGACTAATGAAAAGATTGAGCGGGCAATTAATAAAGGCGCTGGGATCGGAGATGAAGGTTCGTTAACTGATGTTCGATACGAAGGGTATGGTCCCGGTGGAGTTGCAGTTTTGGTTCTTGCTTCAACGGATAACAACAATCGAACGGTAAGCGAAATTAGAAAACTGTTTAAAGATTCAGGGGGAAGTTTGGGCGAGCCAGGGTCTGCAGCTTTTGTGTTTGGTTCTGATGCACATCATCCGTCGTTTGCAACCCCACTATCGTCTGACAATAAGGGTAATTTTGAAAACCTCATTGAACAGTTGGAGGAGAACGATGATGTTACTGACGTGTTTCATAATGCAGGATAGTTTTGCCTCAATCTGATCGGTCAAAAAGTGAGGAAACTTTGTATACAATCTTGTTTTGTTGATCTGAAAGAAAATCTTCAAACGTTTGGGTCTCGTCTTCCCATGCTGCATAAAGATCGGGAACAGCTATCATCTCCCAGAAAATAAGTTCATCGTCGGACGATTGGCTTGCAAACCGTGCAAGTTCAACATAATAAACGTTAGCAGCCGAGACGATGCGGTCAATGTCGTTGTTGTGAACACCATGTTCGAATTCAGTAAAAAATTCCTTTGATGTTTTCAACCAGCTCGAAATACCAGTAGTAAGTTCTTCCGAATGTAGTGGAGTTGAAATCTTTGAATAATCTTGCGATAGATCAACAAGTTCTGTATTTATATCTGAAAGAGTATGTTCGATCGTAGCCAGATTGCCCAAGTCAAAAGATTGCTCTAACGCTGCATTGATGTCGGCAATACGTTTTT
>CAYZXG010000174.1:0-1648 GCA_964482365.1 uncultured Candidatus Saccharibacteria bacterium
CTGATAGGAAGGAGGCGATAGCCGACTTAGTTGGGAATCAGTCATTTGCGGATAGATATAATGCGCGGGCTATGATTCAGGAGCGTATGGCTGCTTGCTTGGCAGATTTGGATGTCTCCTTGCCGTCGTCGAGTCCGTTACTCGTTTATGATGGATGGGATGGGAGGCCTCATGCCGAGAGGAGGTACGCGGAACCTGATGGTGAACTTATTGCCGAGCCCGGCCAAGTCAACTTTTTCAGATTTGATAAATATCATTCCGAAATCCTTGATTCGTTCAGGCAGCAAGGTCTTTTGGATCGAGCTTATTTGGGTGCGTTGTCTCTGGACGAAGGGGCTCCTGCCGGGTCCGAGCCTTCCAAAAGTTTGTTTGGTTTTAAAGTATTAGATGATGGTGAAATCGGTCTGACCGATTTTGGAGATCTTGAGTTTGTTAAAATGGAAGACTTGCTTTGTACCAGACTTAGAGATGTGCAAGCCATGCACCATTTTTATATATAGCTATTTCTGAATAATCTGGCATAATGTAGCCATATTCTTAACTCAAAAGATATGACTTACTCGCTGGACTTCAGAGAACGGACAATAAAGATCAAAGAGGAAGAAGATTTGACATTCGAGAAGGCAAGTAAAAGATTTGGTATCGGGATTAGGACATTGTTTCGATGGCAACGCGATATAAAGCCAAAACTTACGAGAAACAAACCTGCAACGAAAATAGATATGGGTAAGTTGAAGATAGATGTTGAGAAAAACCCCGATGCGTATTTGTCGGAAAGAGCGGAACGCTTTGATGTGAGTATCAGTTGTATATTCTATGCCCTGAAAAGATTGGATATCAGCTATAAAAAAAACTCTGTTTCACCCAAGAGCAGACGAAATTAAGCGAGTTCGTTTCATGATACGAATGACCCAGTATGAGATAATGGGTAGAAATATAGTTTATTTGGATGAAAGCGGTTTTGCTATAGATACGCCGAGAACTCACGGATACTCGCAAACAGGATTGCGTTGCTACGGACAGAAAGATTGGCATGCCAGAGGCAGGCTAAATGCAATTGGTGCCATTATCGGTTCGGACTTGCTTACCGTTTGCCTCTTTGATACCAACATCAATTCAGATGTCTTTTCCCTTTGGCTGACTCACGATCTGATTCCCAAGTTGCCTGAAAACAGTGTAATTGTTATGGATAACGCTTCGTTCCATAAACGAAGTGACATGATTGCCACCATCCATGATCAAGGCCATGACATCGAATATCTTCCTCCTTACAGTCCGGATCTTAATCCAATCGAGCATAAATGGTCTCAACTCAAAGCAATACGAAAAAAGTTGAAATGCAGTGTTTCTGAAGTTTTTTCTTATATCTAATACTATGCCAGATTATTCAGAAATAGCTATAAGTAGCTGTTTTTATATTTCGTCTTTTGGCCTTTTCAATGTACTTAATCTCAATTTCCGATGAGCCACTGGTACCTGTCAGCACTAAATCTATTTCTTCCAATGATGGTTTTGATATTGTCCTAATTTTATTTTTAGTGAAAAGTTTTTTTGCGGGCCCTACCGCATAACAAAAAAATTTGTACTTTTTTTCATATTTTAAAACATATTCCAAGAGTATATTACCACCTCCGGCATCATGAGTTAT
>CAYZXG010000175.1:0-1619 GCA_964482365.1 uncultured Candidatus Saccharibacteria bacterium
CTAACTTACCGCTCAATCCATCCCCTATTACGTGACAGAATACTGAATGAACAAATTATAATCTATGAAAAAGGATCCTAAGGTTTTTCTTCAACACATCCTTGAAAGTATCTCTGAGATCGAAAAGTATACGAAAGATATTCCGGAAAACGAATTTTTGCAATCAACACAGGTTCAAGATGCTGTTATAAGAAGATTAGAAATTATTGGCGAAGCAGCAAAACACATTCCTAATGAAATGAAAGAAAAATATAACTTTGTGCCCTGGAACAAAATTACAGGATCTCGAGATGTGTTAATTCATGATTATTTTGTAGTTGATTTTGAGTCTGTTTGGGATACCGCAACAATAGATATTCCCCATCTGAAAAATAACATTAATAAAATTCTCGAAGAATTCCAAGATTAAAATCGTACAGTCCAAAACGGATATAATGGTGACTGAAAATATTATTCCGCACTACATGATTGAGTACTATCAAAACAAATAATGAAGACAATAATCATAGGGACGTCTCTTTCCGGTAAAACAACTCTTGTTCGCTATATGCGCGAGCAGTACCCTCAATACTCTATAAAAGAGATTGACGAAGAATTAACACAACACTATGGTGGAACCTTTCCAACAGATCCTGAACTCAAAACAAATGTACTTGCACCTCAAATAATAGAAGATGTTCTCTCTCGCAGTGATGTTATATTTTTTACAAATACTGACTATTTCTCAATTCAAGATTTAAGACACGCTAAAGAAAAAGGGTTTACGATTGTACAGCTTAATATCGAATTACAGGAACTGTTTATGCGGAATACATTGCGGGTTAAAAACGAGGGTTATGATGACATAAGCCAGTGGCTGCCTGGCATGTGCAAGTATCAAAAACAAATCTTTGATGTTGGATTAGTTGACTATAAAATTGACGCAACAAAAAGTACCACAAGAATCGCTACAGAAATCGTAGCTGCAAACTTAAATGTCAAAAAGTAACAATCACTACGTACTGTTCATTCCGGGATTGTCTGATCGGGTTAGAAACATTGAATTTGTTACAAGATTTTGGAAAGCAAAAGGCTTAATCCCTTATATGTTTCCTGTTGGATGGAAAAACCAATCTCAAAACATTGCATCAATTCTTAGTAATATTATTGAGACTGCAGAACTACTGGCAAAGGAAAATACCGTTTCAATTGTTGGTACAAGCGCCGGAGGAAGCGTGGCATTCAACGCACTCATTGAACGACCAGACATTATCCATAAAGCAGTAAACGTGTGTGGGAGGCTTCGTTCTGGCAACCATTCCTGGAGGTCTCTTGAAAGAATGTCAAAAAGCAGTCCTGCATTTAAAGAGTCAGTTCTTAAATTCTAAAGAAATGAGCCATATATTTCAAACGATTTCCTGTCTCGAATGATCACGGTTTCTGCACGATTTGGAGATGAGCTGGTTCCTCTGGACACAAGTCAGGTTGAAGGATCTACAAATATCACCATCCCCACCATCGAGCACGTTGCCAGTATTGGAATGGCACTAACTGTATTCTCAAAACCGATCATCGAATTTCTACGAGAAAACTCCTGAGCGGATGCCCGGGAGATCTAAAACTTAAGACACAAACTTTCA
>CAYZXG010000176.1:0-1590 GCA_964482365.1 uncultured Candidatus Saccharibacteria bacterium
CCGAGATGGTTCAATTGTCGATAAACGTAAACTCAGCATGTTTCAGGCGAATATTATTCTGTGGATTGGCGGAATACACTCACAAGATCCTCGTGCGGAAGATGTCGTTTTGATTCGATCCGCAGCCGATTATTTGATTGAGTATCTGTATGGTGGAGATGGTCACTGGTTTGAATCATACGACCCGGACACAAAACGTCGAACTGAATTTTTTTGGAATCCTCGATCTGAAACATATATATCATATGCCCTTTTTGAGGCCTATCGTATTATTGGTGATGAAAAATACAAAATCGTAGCCGAAGAGACAAATGCCAATGCTCGCAAATTCATGAAGGCCGGTCGATTATACAGACAATCAAACCTAGAAGAAGACATTGGATTTCGCTTTCCGGAACACATGGGTTTTTTTGAAGAATATGAGATTACAGAAAATATTACAGCCCTAAATACCGTAGAACAATTCGACAGTGTTTATCGTGGAATTTTTGCCCGCGAATCTTATGGTGATATTTATGGATTTCATGAGTACTACCACGGCACAGCTATTCTAGATAAGCTTTTGTATGGATACTTAAGCAAAAACGAGGAGGCCTTTAAAGAAGGGAGCGAACTTAGGGAGCTTTACTTGCAAGCAGGTCACGACGACTCAAAAGTTTTTGACGACGATAATCTTGGAGAAGTGTCTGATAATGGTCGAGATTACTACGACAAAGTATTAGCCATGTCGCTTGTTGAGTGGTCTAACGATGACGTTGAATATTTTCGAACAGACGCATTAGACTCTTGGGGGCAAATTTTACGCTTTTGGGATTATGAAGATCCAAAAGGTTTTTACATTAACACAAAACAACTTCGAAAAACCTGTTTCTCTATTGGGCAACCGGGTCTTTTGCTAGATATAACCAGACCACAAGTAATTACTATTGAAGACGACGTAAAATCTTTGTGGAATCATCAATTGTCAGTAACTATTCAGGATCCTCGCTACAAATGGAATGACCATGAATTGCGTGGAATTGGTTTAGATGAAAAAACCTTTGAACTAATAATTCGCAACGGAGTACCTTATGGTTCAATCGAAACCAAGCCTGGTCCTTGTGAAAACTGTCTGCAAGTAAAGCAAAATTATATCGGTTGGATAGATGGATCTTTGCAAGTCAGAATTGCTGACCTCTTACAAAATGTTAGATTTTTCGCCCAAGCAACAGATGCCTCTTTTACACTTAAATCTTGGAACAATCTCAATAGATCAAGTTATATTTACTATCTAACCATATTTTGTATTTTTTGGTCAGTTCTACTGATTGTGATTGTTATAATTTCGCACATTTATCATCGCCAAAAAGAAACCTCCATTTATGCCAAACACACACCTAAATAATCTCTTTCGAGATACAGAACGCACTCGTGTTTTTTGGCACACAGTCCAACAGCCCATGAGTGTCTTACGTATTGCCCTCGAAGAACCGGAAGCTCTGATTCCTTCACAAATATCTGGCCCTGTAACATCGACAACGCTTTTGCCTTTTCGAGTACTTGTGGCCAAAGGTACTTTGTTTATGGAACAGGTTCGTTTTTTACAAAGAG
>CAYZXG010000177.1:0-1565 GCA_964482365.1 uncultured Candidatus Saccharibacteria bacterium
TTTGCTTTGGCTTTTATTGTTTCGCTCATATAATTTCCTTATTTTTGATAATGCTTTTAACTATCTCCTACAACTGTAGGAGATTATTTACTTATTGTCAATGGTGAAGATGAAAGCGAAAAAGAAGCAGGTGCGAATGGGGTGAATGTAGGCCTGTCCACACTTAGCTGATCAGAACAATCTTTGTTTTGACACTTCTGCCCAATCCGACAAAGTGCACTAGTACCTTCATGAAAACTGGCAGCAATTTGACTCGGTTGAATTAAAGCCAAACCAATCATTACGGTAACACTGAATAGACTAAGACAAACACGCATCATATCAACTTTGTCTAAAGATACAGGTTGGGACAGCAGAAATGCGACTCTATTTTCAATAGGAGAGGTGGCAAAGTGAGGAATAACACCACCAGCATATTGTAGATTTAATGCCAATGATCCACACAAATGATCCCGAGTTTTTTGCTTGTTAATTACATACGAGTCGGCAGTTAATTCAAACTCTATTTTTAACTGTTGTGCCAAATATTCTATGAGTGGAATGAAGAAAAACAAGGAACTAATCAGTCGGGAAATCAGAAGCCAGAATAAGTGACGGTTCTGAAGATGATAGAGTTCGTGCAATATTACCGCCTCCAGTTGTTTACGAGACGCTTTTTGAATAAGCGAAGTAGAAACAACAATGCAAGGCTGAAACAGTCCGATTGTGTAAGCAGTTGGTTTACCTTCAACAATTGAAATGGAAACATTTTGAAGATGTTGTTCTTGTATCACATCGGATAATTTTTCTGGAATCCTGTCTGCTTTCAGAAGTTTGCCACTCAATCGTTTGTGTGAAAGAATAAATCCGACGGCTTGTATAACGGTTAAACCGACACCAATAACCGTTATGAGCAAAATGAGAGACGACAGCACTCCGTCAGGATTAAAATGGACATGTTCACGCACATTTCTTAATACCTCGCCACAAACTGTAATAAAAAACTGAGGATGGAGGGTGGCTTTGGTCGCGATCAGATAAATTCCTAGGATGAGAGCCGAACTGGATAAAGCAACAAAAGATACTGGTAAAATATAAGTTCTTTTTTTCATTTATTTTGTAATTTTTTAATTAACTTCTGACGAGTCTCATCCGAAATACTATCCAGACCATCTACAAAAGCGATCAACGCATCTTCTCCAAACTGGCTCGTGAAGCCATCCATTGACTGGCTGACAATTGATTGCAAAACACTTTTTCTTTTTACCATCGGTTTGTAAACGTGAGTTTTCCCCTGAAGCGTTCGTTTAAGTAAATCCTTGTTAACCAATCGCGTCATGACGGTTTGGATGGTGTTATATGCAATCTCTTTGTCCTCATTAAGGCACTCTACAATGTCCCTGGCTGTGCAAGTTTTTTTCTGCCAAACGCACTTCATCACTTTCTGTTCTAATGGTCCTAAGGAGACGGTTTTCATACCTACAAGTGTAGGACTTTGCCGTTAATTATTCAATGGTAATTAAGACTTATTTTGTATACCCAACTAACCCAGGTTTGCAACGGCAGCAGCGGGATAGGTTTGAAAG
>CAYZXG010000178.1:0-1541 GCA_964482365.1 uncultured Candidatus Saccharibacteria bacterium
CATTGCTCACGGTTCCTAAGTACTAGTTGATGTTTTTGAAGCATGAAAGTGATGTTTCAGTGTCTAAAATCTGGGATGTGTATAAATTCCTTCTGTCTTTGAATAATAGTTCTAACGTCATGCACTATTCGGAGCCAGCAGATCTAGCCTCATCTACAGCGGGTCTGTGGTTTTTTGCAAGCTATACTTTTCCGGTGGACTGAGAGTGGGGAGTATTGAGGTTAGTCTATCTGCAAACTATCAACAAGTTTTAATATTTTTGAAATTTCCTAAGTTTCTGTTGGATTGTAGATGTAAGTTATCAATATATTCGATTTTGCTGTTGTGATGAGATAGTTTTTGTACATAATTAAGTCATTATTCGAGTTTTTAGTTTCTGATTCACAAAGATATGCATTGGCATTTTCAATGTTGGTCGGATTAATAGTTTTAAACTCCATATTGTTTTCTCGTGCTGTTGTTTTGCATAATTCGCTATATTCTTGAGAATAGTCCTTTGTCATAAATGTTTCAGCAAAATTCATGAAGTCGTCAGAATGAGGAATTATGTTAACGTACACATACGAGTCAAGCCCATTGGAGAGTTTTGTTTTGAACGTTATGCCTTCTCCTGATTCAAGAGCGGCCGTTGTCCAACCTCTTGTGTCTGTGAATTTAAACCCATACTTGGCGCTTGAGTACGACTGCTGATTGAGTGTATATGCGAAGAATGACACTAGAAGAATAACTAGAAATAGCATAGGTAAAAGCCCCCTCCTCATATTTATAGTCTAGCATAAACAAGGGTATATTTTGATCTTCCTTTGATTAGCCTGATGTTCCCAACATTGTCTACCTCGCAGAGCCATTACTTTCGCTTTCATATCGACCTTTAAGTAGTTCAATTATTTCGAACATTGGTTTATACTCCACCCCTGACCATGCATTTTTGTAGTGATCCTTGAATTCCTGTTCTGTCCACGTTTCCAATTGATATGGATCAGTAATTTCTTTGAGTTTAGTTAGGATTTGAATAACATCACCATTTAATTGGTTTGCCAGTTTTGGTGTTGCTTCTGCTTCCCAATAATTGCCCACCTGAGTATTTAGTTTAAACGACCAGCTAACACTATCATTTGAAAACTCAAACCTAGTTGCAGCAGATACTAACCCCTCAGTTAGACCAAGATTGGACATAATCATTAAAAATTCGCTTACCTGAGATTTATGTATCAACGTTGTAATCTCCTCACGAGATTCAAGGTTTTCAACATCCTTAGTTTTCTTTTTGTATATGAACTCGAAATGAGAGTCTCCTTCACTCCAACGAATTACATACGAAGCACCTTCATGTTTTAGAAAAACCGCAATCTGGGAAACTGGTTCAACTACAATTGTTCCATTAGTTATTTCTTGAATAACTTTTTTTATTGCGGATTCATCCTTAATTGGACCACGGATCTCAACTTCTTGAGCCATTTTTAGATTTTATCACGCAAACTTTATGAGGCATATACTAGGTGGGACCGTTCATATAAGCGGTTGGTAAAAACGGCATTTTG
>CAYZXG010000179.1:0-1514 GCA_964482365.1 uncultured Candidatus Saccharibacteria bacterium
TAGTAATGCAACCTGTCCGAATCTTGAGTACAACCACGAGTCACGCAAAGTGTGGTAATCAATACTCCCTAAGTCAGGCTTTGCCTGACGACTGGTGCCCCATCTGGGACGATGTTCGAACCTATTTGACTTCAACAATTGATCCAATAGAGAAGTCAGCTATTCTTGTTGCCCTCACCTATTTCAAAAAGGAGGAACACCAATGAACTGGTTCAATAACTTCTTTCTTAATAAAAAAAAACCAGTGGATTTCCTTTCAATCATCTATTGAAGGTTCTTTTAAGTTCTCAATGGTGTATATTTTATAGTCTACTCCGTCCCAATTTAGTATTTTAGTAGTTTCATTATATGTTGCAGTGATAGTTCGGTTCGATAGTTTCGCCGTAATAGTGTTTTCACTGCATGTATAAGTTCCATACTCACCAGCATCAGAGTAAGACCAGTCAAAAGTAGGTTCTCCATAATCAGACAGTGTTGTTCCTTTCTGAAATGTTATCCCCCAATAACCCATTGCTGGACCGTTTGGACCAAGCCCAACCTCATGCTTGGCAATTGATACAAAGTGTGAGTTGGCCATAGTATTACAACTATCTATCTCGTTAGTTGAATTTGATGGGGCTGTTTCACTTTTTGCAGATTTAGATTGATCTGTCGAAGTATGTGTAACATTAAATTTAACTTTGTAATTATTTGAAATCTTTGGTACTAAAATCCAATTCATGCTTGATGTCAAAGCTTTACAATAACCGCTAGTTTTTACATCAATGTTGTATAAAATTTCGTCTGATATATCACTCTTAAATATATGCCTTTCAAAATCAACTCTACAACCGCCACCTTCGGTATATTTACCTAAAAGGGTAAAATTTAAGAAATTTACCTTGGGAAGCAATAAACTATTACATAAATTAGATGGGGATAAATACGAGAGTAACGTTTGGTAATCTTCATTTGTATTTATAACAAATTCTTTTTCCCGCTCTTTTTGATTTAGGGTACTAATGCAGCTATTAAACAAATCAGGCATATCAGTAAAAGCTACTTCTTCTAATTTTGCTGTATTTGAGGCTGGGATTGATGGTTCTAAGACTGAGGGACTAAGGGTTGTTGATTTCTCGTATACCATCCCCACCCAAAACCCCACAAATGGCAAAGTGATAAACAAAACCCCAGCAATAAGTTTTGAAAGTATTGTTACGGTTGTCAGTTGTTTTGGTATGTTCATTTAGTTTCAGTTTAAATCATTATTTTCTTAAAACACGAAAACTCTAGTTTTTACTGCACGGAAGGAAATAAACTCTCTGACGGAGTAGTCAGCGAGTACTCTAGTGTTCCTTGGCTCTTTTGTATGGTAAAGCAATACTGATAACCTACATCTAGACATAAAGGAACCGCTTGTATGCAGGTGTTGTGTTCTATTTCCAGCGTCTCGGTTTCTTCAACTGGATAATATTCTAAATTCATACCTTGTTCCTGCAACTTCCGTAGCAAAATTGAGTTATTACTTATTTTAA